>JBILGP010000097.1:0-6190 GCA_044350985.1 Polaromonas sp.
CTTTTGCAGGCGGTCCCAGATCTGGCGGCTGGTCACGAACTTGCCTTCACGGCCAGCCAGTGGGCTGGTGTTGACGCAAAAGTTCATGGTCAAGGTGGGCTCGTCGACCTTGAGCATGGGCAGGGGCGCGGGGCTGGCCAGATCGGTGACCGTGACACCGATACCGATGTCGGCAATGCCGTTGATCAGCACGATGTTGCCGGGTCCGGCCTCGGTCACCTGCACGCGGTCCAGGCCCTGGAAGGTCAGCACCTGGTTGATGCGGCCCTTGATGGTTCGCCCGTCCGGGCCTTCCATCACCGCCACGTCCTGGCCGGGCTTGATGGTGCCCTGGCTGATACGGCCCACGCCGATGCGACCCACGAAGGTGGAGAAATCCAGCGCCGAAATCTGCAATTGCAGTGGCGCATCGGGATCGCCCTGCTGCGGCGGCACATGCTTGAGCACGGTCTCGAAGAGGGCCGACATGTCGGGCCCCCACTGCTCGCCTGGCGCGCCTTCAGTGAGCGACGACCAGCCATTGATGCCCGAGGCATAGACCACCGGAAAGTCCAGCTGCTCGTCATTGGCGCCGAGCTTGTCAAACAGGTCAAAGGCGGCGTTGATCACCGCGTCGGGCTTGGCACCGGGCTTGTCGACCTTGTTGACCACCACGATGGGCTTGAGGCCCAGAGCGAGGGCCTTCTTGGTGACGAAGCGGGTCTGCGGCATGGGTCCTTCCTGCGCGTCAATGAGCAGCACCACGCCGTCGACCATGGACAAGGCGCGTTCGACCTCGCCGCCAAAGTCGGCGTGGCCGGGTGTGTCGACGATGTTGATGTGGGTGCCCTTCCAGGACACGGCGCAGTTCTTGGCCAAGATGGTGATGCCGCGCTCGCGTTCAATGGCGTTGTTGTCCATCACCGTGTCCACGATCTTCTCGTGCTCGGCAAACGTGCCCGATTGACGCAGCAACTGGTCGACCATGGTGGTTTTGCCGTGGTCGACGTGGGCGATGATGGCGATGTTGCGAATTTGCTTGCTCATGCGTATTTCCTTCAAACCAGGCTCGCCGAGGCGGCTGGCACACTTTCCAAGATCTGTTGAATTTCGAGCGGGCTCAACAAACGGCCCGGAATCAGTTCGCCTGCCCGCACATGCGCAGTGCCCAGCAAGGCCTTGGGCTCGCGCGCGTAGACTGCCACTAGCGCCGCATCGGGCCACTGGCCTCGCCGGCGCAGGCCGCTGAGAAAACGCCCACTATCGTCGTCATCAAGGGTGACAGACACATGACCGGGCAAGAGATGGTCGACGGGCAGCAGTGCGGTGCGCCTCGCCTCGGGCTCCATTGCCTCGAGCCGGTCCAAAGTGGTGCACTGGGCCACATCAAAAGGCCCGGTTTGCAGGCGGCGCAGCGCGCTCAGATGAGCGCCGCACCCGAGTGCCGATCCGATGTCCTCGCCCAAGGTGCGAATGTAGGTGCCCTTGCTGCAGCGCACGCGCAGTCGCAAAAAAGGCGCGGGGCCCTCGAGCTGCGAGTCCAGCAACTCAAGATCATGGATCACCACCTCGCGGGCTTGCCGCTCCACCGTCTGTCCTTGTCGGGCGTATTCATACAAAGCCTTGCCATCTTTCTTCAAGGCGCTGTGCATGGGTGGCACCTGAGCGATGGGGCCGATAAAGCGATCCAATGTCTCCACCACTTGCCCGATCGTGCATTGCACCGGCCGGGTTTCCAGCAGCTCGCCCTCGGCATCGGCGGTCGAGGTGCGCACACCCAGCCGGACCTCGGTCTCGTAGGTTTTGTCGGCATCCAGATGGAGCTGACTGAATTTGGTGGCTGCGCCGAAGCAAAGCGGCAGCACACCGGTGGCCAGCGGGTCCAAGGTGCCTGTGTGCCCGGCTTTTTCGGCGCGCAGCAGCCACTTGGCTTTTTGCAAAGCCTGGTTGCTGGACAGACCCAGCGGTTTATCAAGCAGCAGCAGCCCATGCACAGGGCGCCGCTGCACCCTGGTGCGTGGCGCGTGCATGGTTCAGTCGTCCTTTGAACGCGAGGACACCGCCTTGGCAATCAAGGCATTCATGTCGGCGGCGCGTTCAGTGGTCCGGTCAAAAACAAAGTGCAAGGTGGGCACGGTGTGGATCATGAGCCGCTTGAACAGGCCGTTGCGCAGAAAGCCCGCCGCCTGGTTGAGCGCGTCTTGCGCCTCCTCAGGCTGACCCACCAGGACACTAAAAAACACCCGGGCGTGGGCGTAATCGGGCGTGACCTCGACGCCCTGAATGGTCACCATGCCCACCCTGGGGTCCTTGAGCTCGCGCGCAATCAGCTCCGTCAGATCGCGCTGGATCTGATCGGCAACTCGGAAGCCGCGGTTGGCGGTAGATGACTTCTTGCGCATAAATAGCCAGCGTGGACGTCCGCCGCGCCGGCACGCAGGCGCGGCGGGAGCCACTTAGCGTCTGGGGAATCAGACCCCGAGGGTCCGGGCCACTTCCTTGATCTCGAAGAACTCCAGCTGATCGCCCTCGGCGATGTCGTTGTAGCCCTTGATGTTCAAGCCGCACTCGAAGCCTTCCTTGACCTCGCGAGCGTCGTCCTTGAAACGCTTGAGCGATTCGAGCTCGCCCGTAAAGACCACCACGTTGTTGCGCAGCAGGCGCACCCGGGCGCTGCGGCGAACGATACCGGAAGTGACCATACAGCCGGCAATCGAGCCGATCTTGCTGACCTTAAAGACCTGGCGGATCTCGGCGTTGCCAATCACCTCCTCCTTCTTGTCCGGAGTCAGCATGCCCGACATGGCCGCGCGCAATTCGTCAACCGCGTCGTAGATGATGTTGTAGTAGCGCAGATCGATACCGTTGTGCTCGGCCACCTTGCGCGCCTGGCCATCGGCACGAACGTTAAATCCGATGACCACCGCCTTGGAGGCGATGGCCAAGTTGATATCGGACTCCGAGATTGCGCCTACGGCCGAGTAGACCAACTGTACCTTGACCTCATCGTTGGAGAGCTTGAGCAGCGATTGAGACAAGGCTTCTTGCGAGCCCTGGACGTCGGCCTTGATGATGATGGGCAAGGTCTTGACTTCCCCTGAGGCCATGTCAGAGAACATGTTCTCAAGTTTGGCCGCCTGTTGTTTGGCCAGCTTGGTGTTGCGGAATTTGCCCGCCCGGTACGTGGCGATCTCGCGCGCCCGGCGTTCGTCAGACAGCACCATGAACTCGTCGCCGGCCTGCGGTACCTCGGTCAGGCCCTGGATCTCTACCGGGATGGATGGACCGGCCGACTCGGTCTTGCGCCCGTTCTCATCGAGCATGGCGCGCACCCGCCCATAAGTTTGACCCGCCAGCACCACATCGCCCGTTTTGAGCGTGCCGGACTGGACCAGCACCGTGGCCACCGGGCCGCGCCCTTTATCGAGCTCGGCCTCGATCACCAGACCCTTGGCCATGGCCTCGACTGGCGCGCGCAGCTCCAGCACCTCGGCCTGTAGCAAAACCTGCTCGAGCAGATCGTCGACGCCCTGCCCGGTCTTGGCCGACACCGGCACGAAGGGCGATTCACCGCCAAATTCTTCAGGCACTACTTCTTCGGCCACCAGCTCGCTCTTGACGCGGTCGAGGTTGGCATCGGGCTTGTCGATCTTGTTGATTGCCACCACGATGGGGACACCCGCTGCCTTGGCGTGCTTGATCGCCTCTTTGGTCTGCGGCATCACGCCGTCATCGGCTGCCACCACCAAAATCACGATGTCGGTGGCTTGCGCGCCGCGGGCCCGCATCGCTGTGAAGGCCTCGTGGCCTGGGGTGTCGAGAAAGGACACCATGCCGCGCGGCGTTTGCACATGGTAGGCGCCGATGTGCTGCGTGATTCCGCCCGCCTCGCCGGCGGCCACCTTGGCGCGGCGGATGTAGTCGAGCAAAGAGGTCTTGCCGTGGTCGACGTGACCCATGACGGTCACCACCGGCGCGCGCGGCACGGCCGGTGCGCTCTGACCCTGCACTTCTTCGGCGGTGAATGCCTCGGGATCGTCCAGAGCTGCCGTCACCGCCTTGTGCCCCATCTCTTCGACCACGATCATCGCGGTGTCCTGATCCAACGGCTGGTTGATCGTGGCCAGCTGGCCGAGCTTCATCAGGTGCTTGATGACCTCGGAGGACTTGATGCTCATCTTGTGCGCCAGCTCAGAGACCGTGATGGTCTCGGGCACATGCACCTCCAGTGCCTTGAACTCGGATGGCGCTGAAAAAGAGGTGTCGACTCGCGAGTCACGATCGCCGCGACGCCCGCCCCGGGGGCCTGCGCGCCAGCTGCCACGCGACGGTACGGCAGCAGCACCGCGCGTCTTGATTTCCTTCTTCTTGGCGCTGTCATCCTTCCAGGTCGAAGACAGGTTCTCCGATTTGACTTCCTTGCGACCGGGCACGGCCGGCGCCGGCGCGGCGGCGGTCTTGGCCGGCGCCCCTGGGGCTGCGGCTGGCTTGTGCAAGGTTCCCTTCATGGCAGCCTTGGCCGGCTCGGGCGGCGGTGGCACGCTGATCACCCGCTTGGGTGCGTTGAGCATGGCGCGTATGCTGGCCGCCTCGGCTTCGGCTTTGCGGCGCCGCTCCTGCAGTTCATGGGCGCGTGCGGCCTCGGCCTGGAACTCAGCCTGCGCCTTGGTCTTGGCCGCTGCGGCATCGGCCGCATCGGTGGCGGCACGGTCTGCCTCTTGCTGGGCTTTGGCCTGTTGCGCTTGCTCTGACAGTGGCTCAGCAGGTGCGGCGGTGCGGGCCTGCTCGGCCGCTTTCGCCTCCTGCTCTAAGCGCAGCACTTCCAGACGGGCGCGCTCGCGCGCCTCTTGTTCTTCACGCTGCCTCCGCTTTTCGGCCAGGTCTTCCTCTTGGCGACGCAGCAACTCAGCCTGGCGCTTGGCTTCCTGCTCGCGCCTTGCCAACTCAACCGGGTCAATGGCCACCACCACGGGCGCTTCTGGAGCAGGCGCACTGACTTCAGGCGTCACCGGCTCGGAGCCGTCTTCACGCTTGATAAAAGTACGCTTCTTGCGCACCTCCACCTGAATCGTGCGCGCCTTGCCCGTGGCATCGGCCTGCTTGATCTCAGAGGTCTGCTTTTTGACCAGGGTGATCTTCTTGCGTTCGGGCGCTGCAGTGCCATGGCTGGCCTGCAAATAGGTGAGCAGCTTTTGCTTGTCAGCCTCTGACAAGGGGTCGGTGGCGACCTTTTTGGCCACGCCGGCTGCGCTCAATTGCTCGAGCAGCAGTGCGGTGGGCTTGTTAAGTTCTGCTGCGAACTCAGCGACATTGGTGGTACTGGACATAGTGGGGATTCCCGGCCTCCATGATCATTGCGCCTGCTCGGCAGATTCGTCGGCGAACCAGTGGGCGCGCGCCGTCATGATCAGGACCTTGGCCTCCTCGGGCGTTTGGCCAGTGATCTCGGTCAATTCGTCAACGGCCAGATCGGCCAGGTCGTCGCGAGTGTGTACGCCTGCCTCGGTCAGCTGGGCGATCAGTTCAGGGGTCAGGCCCTGGATGTCGCGCAGATTCTGCGACACCTCCTCCATGTTTTCCTCGCGGGCAATGTCCATCGTCAGCAAAGCGTCCTTGGCCCGGTTGCGCAGTTCGTTGACCGTATCCTCGTCAAACGATTCGATCTCAAGCATTTCCTGCAGCGGCACATAGGCGACCTCTTCCAGGCTGGTGAAGCCTTCGGCGATCAGGATATCGGCGATCTCCTCGTCCACATCGAGCTTGTCCATGAAGAGCTTGCGCGCCGAATCGGTCTCGCTGGCCTGCTTCTGCGCCGACTCATCGGCGGTCATGATGTTGATCTTCCAGCCCGTGAGCTCCGATGCCAGGCGCACGTTTTGGCCTCCGCGACCGATGGAGATCGCCAGATTCTCCTCATCGACCACCACATCCATCGCATGCTTTTCCTCGTCGACCACGATAGATTGAACGTTGGCCGGCGCCAAGGCGCCAATGACAAATTGGGCAGGATCTTCGCTCCACAGCACGATGTCCACCCGTTCGCCTGCAAGTTCGTTGGTCACCGCATTGACGCGGGTGCCGCGAACACCGACGCAGGTGCCAATCGGGTCGACCCGCTTGTCGTGCGAGAGCACGGCAATCTTGGCCCGCGAGCCCGAATCGCGGGCGCACGATTTGATCTCGAGCAGGCCCTGCTCGATCTCGGGCACCT
>JBILGP010000002.1:0-18925 GCA_044350985.1 Polaromonas sp.
TCGAGCTTGATCAAAGTGACTTTGAGGCCTCGCGATTCAAGAATCGCAGCAAGGGAGGCTGAGGCGATTCCCTTGCCCAGGGAGGACACCACACCGCCGGTGACGAAGACAAATTTGGTCATGTCAGGAAGGAACCGCAAGTTCCTTGAGGTGGTAACGGGTGATTATAGGCAGAGCCTGCGGCCGCCGGCGAGGTTTGGGCCGGGCGATCCGGTCGCAGGCCGGCCTGTCAGCGCCATCCGGTACAGTGGCGCCATGCAAGAGCCGTCGATTTCAACGTCGCCGCTGGCAGGCCGTCACCTGGTGCTGGGCCTGTCGGGCGGCATTGCCTGCTACAAGGCGGCCGAGTTGTGCCGCGCCCTGGTCAAGGCTGGTGCCACGGTGCAGGTGGTCCTGACCGATGCCGCGGCGCAGTTCATCACGCCGGTGACGATGCAGGCTTTGAGCGGCCGGCCGGTCTATGGCAGCCAGTGGGATGCGCGCGAGGGCAACAACATGGCCCACATCAACCTGTCGCGCCAGGCCGATGCCATCGTGGTCGCGCCGGCCAGCGCGGACTTCATGGCCAAGTTGCTCCATGGCGGGGCCGATGAGCTGCTCAGTCTGATGTGCCTGGCCCGACCCATCGACCGGGTGCCGCTGATTTTGGCGCCGGCCATGAACCGCGAGATGTACGCTCATCCGGCCACCCAGCGCAACATCGCGCAGCTGCGCGCCGACGGCAGCCATGTGCTCGGCGTGGGCGCGGGCGAGCAGGCCTGCGGCGAGGTCGGCGACGGCCGCATGCTTGAGCCCGATGAGCTGCTGGAAGAGTTGAACGCCTTTTTCACGCCCAAGGTGCTGGCCGGCCAGCAGGTGCTGATCACAGCCGGTCCTACCTACGAGGCGATCGATCCGGTGCGCGGCATCACCAACCGCTCCAGCGGCAAGATGGGTTTTGCGCTGGCGCAGGCCGCCTGGCGTGCCGGCGCGCAGGTCACGCTGGTGGCCGGACCGGTCAGCCTCCCCACGCCCCGTGGCGTGCAGCGCCTCGATGTGCAATCGGCCCAGCAGATGCAGCAGGCCGTGCAAGCGTGCGTCGAGCGCGCGACGGTGTTCATCGCGACCGCGGCGGTGGCCGACTGGCGCGTGGACGGTGTGGCCGAGCACAAGATCAAAAAAGGCGAGGGCGGCCAGGCGCCCGCCTTGTCTTTTGTCGAGAATCCGGACATCTTGGCCGGTGTGGCCGCCAGCGAGCGCGCCCGCAGCGGTCAGCTCTATTGCGTCGGCTTTGCCGCCGAAAGCCACGACCTGCTCGCCCATGCCCAGGCCAAGCGGCAGCGCAAGGGCGTGCCATTGCTGGTGGGCAAT
The DNA here is from genome assembly GCA_044350985.1 of Polaromonas sp. GTDB lineage: Bacteria > Pseudomonadota > Gammaproteobacteria > Burkholderiales > Burkholderiaceae_C > Polaromonas. The sequence continues at coordinate 1,351 of JBILGP010000002.1, forward strand.
ATCGGCCCCGAGACCTTCGGTCGTGACGACAACGCCTTGCTGCTGGTCGATGAGCACGGCACCCAGGAGCTGGCGCGAGCCTCCAAGTCGCAGTTGGCGGCGCAATTGGTGGCCATCGTGGCGCAGCGGCTGCGCGCCTGATCGGCTTTGCTCAAGCAGGCCCGAAACTGACCGGGTCCAGGCAGTCGAGCAAGGCCTGGGGTGCTTGCGGTGCGCGCGAGCGCAAGTAGGCGCGTATGTGCGGCCCGCTGCGCCAGGGCTCGGTGCTGCCGCTCCAGATCGCGCGCTCGGCCAGCGCCCCTGGCGGGCCATCGCTTTGCAGGAGCACCACCGCCGGACTGAGCCGCTCAAACGTCAGCTCGGCCACCAGCCAGTCGCCTTGCTTGAGCAGACGCACCAGTTGCAGCCGCGTTGAATCGGGTGGGCTGTGCTGGGCAATCAGGCGCAGCACCTGCTGGGCCTGATCGCTCGATTCGTGCAGGCGCTGCACCGCGCCGCAGCTGCGCCACCAGGCATTGGTTTGTTCGGCCAGCGCACCCCGCACATCGTGCTGCCGGCCCTGCCAGCGCACCACATGGCCATCGTCGACCGACTCCAGGTCGAGGTGGACGTCGGCCACTCCTAGGATGGTCAGGCCGAGCAGGGTGGCGGCCACGTGCTTTTTCATGAGGCGCTGGCGATCGCTGCTGCGGTCAGAACAGTTCGCCCTGCGCAGAGGGCTGAGCGCTCGGTTTGGGCACGCGCGCGGCTGTCCGGCGCCGGCCGGTCTGCGGCAGGCCGCTCTTGCGCGAGCCGTGCTTGTCTTGCAGCGTCTGCGCCTGCTGCTGGGCTTGGGGGTCTTTGCGCAGGCCGTAGAGCGTTAGCTTGGCATGGCGCAAGGCGCTGGCCTCGTCGACGATGGGCTGCGGGTAGGCGCTGGTGCCCAGCTCGGGCACCCACTGCGCGACGTAGCGGCCTTCGGGGTCGTGGTCGCGGGCTTGCTTGGCCGGGCTGTAGATGCGCAGGGTGTTGATGCCGGTGGTGCCCGACTGCATTTGCATCTGGCTCCAGTGAATGCCGGGCTCGAAGTCGAGAAACTGGCGAGCCAGGAAAAGGCCCGGTTCGCGCCAATGCAGCCACAGGTGGTAGGCCGCAAAACTCACCAGCATGGCGCGCATGCGAAAGTTCAGCCATCCGGTGGTGCGCAATTGGCGCATGCAGGCGTCGACCATGGGGTAACCGGTGCGGCCCTCGCACCAGGCGTGCAGGCGCTCGGTGTGTTCGTCATCGAGCGGCGCGCCATCGCCGGCCCGCTGGCCATCGACTGAACGCGCCAGATTGCGCCATTCGATGGACGGCTCATCCTCGAGCTTTTGCATGAAATGGCAATGCCAGCGCAAGCGGCTGGCAAAGCCGCGCAGGGCCCAGGCCAGCTCTCGATCGCCACAGCCCGCGATGCGCGCCTCGGTGGCCTGGTGCACGCTGCGCATCGACAAGGTGCCAAAGGCCAGATGGGCGCTGAGCCGGCTGCAACTGTGCAGTGCGGTCAGCGGGCTCGACAGGGCCTGCCGGTACGGTCGGGCGCGGCCGGCCAAGAATTCATCCAGGGTCTGCCAGGCGGCGGTCTCGCCAGCTGCCGCCAGCTCGCGGGTGGGCTTGCTCAGGCCCAGCTCGCCCATCGTGGGCAGGGGCTCGGTCTGTAGGCCGATCGCGGCCTTGAAGCCTGTGGGCGCAGGTGCTTGCGGCCCATTCATGCGTTGCAGCCAGCGCCGCGCCCAGCCGTCGCGCGAGCGCAGCCGGCGGATCACCCCGGTCTGCGGCAGCTCCAGCCACTGCACCGATGCGCTGGTGCACCAGCGCGCCACCTCCTGGTCGCGTCGGTAGCTCCACAGCGGACCGGTCTCCTCGTGGCTGAGCAAATGGGTAAAGCGCCACTGCTGGCGCAACTCCTGCAGCACGGCAGGCATGGAGCCAGTGCGCACCAGGAGCGGCAGGCCCAGGGCGGCGAGCTTGGCCTGCAGCTCGGCGGCGCAGGACAGGTAGAAGGCGACGTGCTGTGGATCGCATTCGGGGCTATGCAGCCACTGCGGCTCGATCACGAGCAAGCCAGCGGCGGACTCGAACTGCATCGCCTGCACCAAAGGCGCATGGTCGAGCAGGCGCAGGTCGCGCTTGAACCAGACCAGAGCGGCAACGCTGCTCACGAGGCGGTGGGGCCGCTTACGCGTTCTGCTGGCCGAGCTCCGGCTCAGCGTTGCCCGCATCCTTTGCCTCGTGCGCTGGCTCGCACGGGGCACTCATGCTCTGTCCGTTCCATTGCTGGCCGCACCAGCAGCGGCCCGAGGGGTCGATGATGCAGGTGCCGCTGCCGCAGCAGCGTGGGTCGTCGGTCACGGTGGGTCCTCCATCGGCAATCGGTCGGCGCCTGCCGATCCGCACACCATTGGAGCGCAATCTGGCGCTGGCCGCAGGACGCGCGCCGCAAGCCCCCGCAGCGCAGGTCTGATCAGCATGGCGCGCCGCCGCGCGGGCGGCGCCTTTGCGGCTGGGCCTTTACAGACCGGTGGAGCCAAATCCGCCCCCGCCGCGCTGGCTCGGGCTGGAGAACTGCGTGACCACCTTGAACTGCGGTCTGAGCACCGGCAGGAACATCATCTGCGCGATGCGCTCGCCCGGGTTGACCGTGATGGCCTGGCCGCTGGCTGGCGGGTTGCGGTTCCAGGCGCTGATGAAGCACTGCGCGGTGTAGTCGGCGTCGATCAGGCCCACGCTGTTGCCCAGCACCAGGCCTTTTTTGTGGCCCAAGCCAGAGCGAGGCAGGATCACCGCGCAAAACTCCAGGCTGTCCATGTGCAGCGCGATGCCCGACGGAATCAGCACAGCGGCCTCCTGCGGCTGCAGGGTCAAAGGGGCATCGATGCAGGCGAACAGGTCGATTGCAGCGGCCATCTCGGTCTGGTATTTGGGCAGGCCCCACTCGTGTAACCGGGGGTCGAGGATCTGGACTTCAAGCGTCATGGCGTGTGGGGAGAAGAGGGGCCGAGCCAGCAGCGGCTTGGCCTTCAGTGCAACAAACCGGCGCCGCCATCGGGGGCCGATTCAAGTCGAAAAAAACCGGTTCCCAGCGTGCCTGCGCCGATTTCTTCGGTCGTGGCCGCCCGCACCGATGCGACCCGAATCGCCAGACGCAGGGCGATGCCCGCCAGCGGATGGTTGCCATCGAGCACCACATGCTCGGGGTAAATGTCGGTGACGGTGTACATCAGGTCCGTCGGGGTGTCGGGGGCGGCACCGGCGGGCAGGGCGCTGCCCTCATAGAGCATGCCCTCTTCGAGTTCGGCCGGGAAGATGCTGCGCGGCTGCAGAAAGACCCGGTTTTCGTCGTAGTCGCCAAAGGCCTGTTCGGGCTCGAGGTGCAGCTCTACCCGGTCGCCGGCTTCTTTTCCGACCAGGCCCAATTCAACGGCGGCCAGCAGATCGCGCCCACCGACCATGAATTCGATCGGCTCTTCGAGTTCGTCGAGCAACTCGCCAAGGGTGTCTTTCATGACCCAGGTCAGGCCGACCACGCAAGGAGGGGTGATTTTCATTCGACAATTGTCCCATGGAACCCACCCAAGCCCTGAGCCTCCTGGGCGGCCTGAGCCCCGCCCAATTCATGCGCCGCCATTGGCAGAAAAAGCCCTTGCTGGTGCGCCAGGCGATTGCCAATATGCAGCCGCTGCTGTCGGCGCCGCAACTGTTTGCGTTGGCCGCCCGCGCCGAGGTGGAGTCTCGCTTGATCGAGCGCTCGGGCCGCAAAGGCCAGAGCTGGATGCTGCGGCGCGGTCCGTTCGCGCGGCGCGCCTTGCCGGCTTTGGCAACGCCGGGCTGGACCTTGTTGGTGCAGGGTGTGGATTTGCACCATCAGGGGGTGCACGACTTGCTGCAGCGTTTTCGCTTCATTCCCGATGCGCGGCTCGACGATCTCATGATCTCCTACGCCAGTGCCGACGGCGGGGTCGGACCGCACTTTGACAGCTACGATGTGTTTTTGCTGCAAGCCAGCGGCAGCCGGCGCTGGCAGATCGGGGCGCAGCGCGATTTGAGCCTGCGTGAAGACGCACCCCTGAAGATCTTGCGCGATTTCCAGCCGCAGCAGGAGTTTGTGCTGCACGCCGGTGACATGCTCTACCTGCCGCCGCGCTATGCCCACGATGGCGTGGCCGTGCCCTGCCAGGACGAGCGCGGTCGCTCGCAGCCGTGCATGACGTACTCGATCGGTTTTCGCGCGCCCTCGCGCCAGGAGCTGGCCAGTGCGCTGCTGGTGCGCATGGCCGAGTCGGACTCCGATCCTTCAATCGAGACGCCGGTGCTTTACCGCGACCCCGGTCAGCAGGCCTGCGACACCCCGGCGGCCATCCCGGCTCGGCTGCGCGAGTTTGCCCAGGCCTCGTTGGAGCGGGCCTTGCGTGAACCGGCCGCGCTCGATCGCGCCCTGGGGCAATACCTCAGCGAGCCCAAGCCCAGCGTCTGGTTCGAGGCCGGCGAGCCGAGCTGGACACCACAGCAGGGGCTGCGCCTGCATCCGTGCACCCGCATGCTCTACGACGAGCGCCATGTGTTCATCAACGGCGAATGCCTGCTGGCCAGCGGCCGGGATGCGCGCTTGATGCGCCAGTTGGCCGACACCCGGCGCTTGGAGGGGCGATCGATCCAGGGCGCCAGTGAGCAGGCGCGCCAGATGCTGCTGCAGTGGCTTGAAGACGGTTGGCTGCAGCCGCTTTGATGGGCTTGTGCTCGATCTGCGCAAGCGCGGCGGCCATTCAGGTCAGCATCATCAAACGGGCGTTGGCGCCCACCGCGGCGGTGTTGATGCTCAGCGAGCGCTCGGTCCAGGTGGCGTGGGGCGTGAGCCGATGGCCGCGGCCCTGCACGAACACGCTCACGACAGGTCCCGGTCGAGCGGCCAACTGTTGTAACAACAAGCGCAGGTTTTCCGGGCTGCCTTCGAAGACCACGGTGTCGAGATCCTGGGCCAGAGCCGATGCGTCGAGCGGGCCGCTGGCATGCAGCACCTTGCGCGCGACCAGGCGGTACAGGTTGAGTTCGCCGGTTGGCCCGGCCAGCTCGATGCAATCGCTCGGGGCTTGATGGGCCGATGCGCCGACAAAACGCAGCGCTCTTTGCAAGGCGTCGGCCGGTTGGCTCGCCAGCAGCCGGTAGAGGTAAAGCGGCCCGCCGGCTTTCGGCCCGGTGCCCGACATCGCCTGGCCGCCAAACGGTTGCACGCCGACCACAGCGCCCACCATGTTGCGGTTGACGTACTGGTTGCCGGCCAGGGACGCGCTGGTGATTTTTTCGATGGTCGCGTCGATGCGCGAGTGCACCCCCAGGGTCAGGGCGTAGCCGGTGCTGTTGATCTGCGCGAGCAGGCGATCGAGGCCGTCCCGGGCGTAGCGCACGATGTGCAGCACCGGGCCGAACACCTCTTGCTGCAGCTGGCTCAGATCGCTCAACTCGATCAGCGTGGGCGCCACGAAGCTGCCGCGCGCGGTCTCGTCGGGCTCGCCGGGCTTGGGCTGGAACACCCGGCAGCCCTGGGCCCGCATGCGCGCGATGTGCCGCTTGATTTCGGCGCAGGCCTGGGCGTCAATGACCGGGCCCACATCGGTCGACAGACTGCACGGCTGGCCCAGGCGCAGTTGGCCCATGGCATCGCGCAGCATGGTGACGATTGTGTCGGCGACCTCATCTTGCAGGCAAAGCACACGCAAGGCGGAGCAGCGCTGTCCGGCGCTGTCGAAGGCCGACTGGAGCACGTCGCTGACCACCTGCTCGGGCAGGGTCGATGAGTCCACGATCATCGCGTTTTGCCCCCCGGTCTCGGCAATCAGCGCCACCGGCTCTGCGGTGGCCGACAGACGCCGCGCCAGCGATTGCTGGATCAGGCGGGCCACCTCGTTCGAGCCGGTGAACAGCACCGCCTGCACCCGCGCGTCGGCCACCAGGCTGGCGCCCACCGTGGGCCCCGCTCCAGGCAGCAGTTGCAGTGCGGTGCGGGGGATGCCGGCGCTCCACAGCACACCGGTGACATGGGCGGCCACCAAGGGTGTTTGTTCGGCCGGTTTGGCCAGCACCGTGTTGCCAGCGGCCAGTGCCGCTGCGATCTGGCCCACGAAGATGGCAAGGGGGAAATTCCAGGGACTGATGCACACCACCGGTCCGAGCGGGCGGTGGCTGCGCGGATTAAAGTCCTGCCGAATCTGGGCCGCGTAAAAGCGCAGGAAATCAATCGCTTCACGCACCTCGGTCATGGCGCTGGCGGCGGTTTTGCCGGCCTCGCGCATGAGCAGGCTCATCAGCGCGCTCATTTGCTCTTGCAGCGCCTGTGCGGCCCGATCGAGCGCTTTTGCTCGCTCCTCGGGTGCAGTCTGGGCCCAGGCCTGGGCGCCGTCCGCCGCGGCTGCAAGCGCCAGCTCCACCTCCGCGGCGCTGGCATGGCGCACCAGCCCCACCCGGTCGCGGCGGTCGGCTGGGTTGTGCATTGGCCGCAATTGACCCACGTCGGCTGCTCCATCGTGCGCCAGCATGGCAGCGGCCTGCCAGGGGCGCTGCGCATGGGCGTGCAACTGGGCACCCAAGGCCATCAGATCGGCCGCGCAGGAGGCCAGGTCCAGCCCCACCGAGTTCTGGCGCTGCGCGCCGTACAGTGCGGGCGGCGCGGCAATGGCTGGGTGTGGCAGCCCCAGGCCCCCCTCCCGCGTCGCGGTGCGCTCGACCTGGGCCACCGGGTCTTGCACCAGTTGCTCGATGGGCACGTGTGGATCGGCCGCTTGGTGCACGAAGGAGGTGTTGGCGCCGTTTTCCAGCAGGCGGCGCACAAGATAGGCCAACAGCGTGTCGTGCCGACCGACGGGCGCGTAGATCCGGCAGGCCCGATCCAGCCCCTGGCTGCCCACCACTTGACCATAAAGCGCCTCTCCCATGCCGTGCAGGCATTGGAACTCGTATTGCCCGCGGGCATACTGCGCCGGGTCTGCCATCTGGTAGATCGCGGTCACTGTGTGGGCGTTGTGGGTGGCAAATTGAGGGTACACCGCCTGCGGCGCGGCCAGCAGTTTTCGGGCGCAGGCCAGGTAAGCGATGTCGGTGTGGGCCTTGCGGGTGTAGACCGGGTAATCGGAGAGCCCTTCAATTTGCGCGCGCTTGATCTCGCTGTCCCAGTAGGCCCCCTTGACCAGGCGCACCATGAGCCGATGCCCACTGCGCTGGGCCAGCTCGATCAGGAAGTCGATGACCTCGGGGCCGCGTTTTTGATAGGCCTGCACCACACATCCGAGACCTTGGTAGCCCTGCAGTTCTGGCTCCAGGCAAAGCCTTTCGAACAGGGCCAGTGACAGCTCCAGCCGGCTGGTCTCTTCGGCGTCGATGTTCAGGCCGATGTCGTGATGCCGTGCACGCCGGGCCAGTTGCAACAGGCGCGGATAGAGCTCGTCCATCACGACTCGGTACTGCGAGGGGCAGTAGCGCGGGTGCAAGGCCGACAGCTTGATCGAGATGCCAGGGCCCACAATCGGACCGCGCTTTTGCGCGGCCTGGCCTATGGCCTCGATGGCCTGTGCGTAAGCCGCGTGGTACTGGGCCGCCGCCTGCGCCGTCAGCGCGGCCTCTCCGAGCATGTCATACGAATGGGAAAAGCCTTGAGACTGCCTGAGATGGGAATTTCGCAGCGCCTGCCCAATGTCCTGACCGGTGATGAAGTGCTCGCCCAAAAGGCGCATGGCCAGATCGACGGCCTGCCGAACCAGCACCTGGCCGCCCCTGCGCACCAGATTGCCCAGCGCGGCGCCCAGTTGCTCAGGCTCGTGACGGGCGAGCAGCTTGCCGGTGATCAGCAAGGCCCAGGTGGTGGAGTTGACCAACCAGGAGGGACTGTGCCCAAGGTGGCGCTGCCAGTGGCCGTGGCCGATTTTTTCGCGGATGAGCGCGTCGCGTGTTGCCGTGTCGGGGATGCGCAGCAGGGCCTCGGCCAGGCACATCAGGGCCACGCCTTCTTGGGTCGACAGCGCGTACTGCTGCATCAGGCTTTGGACCAAGCCGGCTGCGCCGCCGATGCGGTGACCCTGCTCGCGCTGGCCTTGGGCCAGTTGCCGGGCCAGCGCTTGCGTGGCCTCTTGTTTGTCCTTTGGCTGGCGGGCCTGCTCGAGCCATTGGGCGACAAGCTGCGGCTCGGCGATCCCCAGTGACCGAGACAGCGCTGCGCTTTGGTGTTGCTGTTGCAGGGGCCGGTCGCTGAAGGCGTCGATCGTTTCGGGTTGTGCTTGCAGGCATTGTGGCTGCGCCGGGTTTTCGGGGAGATGCGGATTCATGGCCTGGAACGCTTTCTTGTGATGAAAGCATTCATAGTGGCCGGCTTTTCAGTAAATTAATGTCGGAAAAATCATGGCTGCGTAGTGGAAAATTCGGCGCATGGAAAAGCTCGACCGTATCGATCTGCGCATCCTCGACGCCCTGCAACAAGACGGCCGCATCAGCAACCTCAAGCTGTCCGAGGCGGTGGCCCTCTCACCCACGGCGGTGCTCGCGCGCGTGCAGCGGCTCAGCCGCGAGGGCTACATCCTGGGCTACGAGGCCAGACTCAATCCCTTGAAGCTCGGCGCCGGCATGCTGGTGTTTGTGGAGGTTCAGCTCGACCGCACCACGCCCAATGTGTTTGAGGCGTTCAAGGCCGCGGTGCAGGTCAGGGCGGAGATCTTGGAGTGCCACATGGTGGCTGGCGGGTTTGACTACCTGCTCAAAACCCGCTGCGCCGACATGGGCGCCTATCGGCGTTTTGCGGGCGAGGTCTTGTGGCAACTGCCGGGTGTGCGCGAGACCCGAACCTATGCGGTCATCGAAGAGGTCAAGCACACCGGCAGGCTGCACCTGATCTGAGCGGCCCCGCTCAAGTCTTGCTGGCCGCCACAGTCACTGTCAGGCTGTGTGCGTCGGCGCACAAACAAAAAAGCCGCCCGAGGGCGGCTTTTTGATCGGAAGCAAAAAATTACTTCTTCTCGGGGGCTGCGGGGGCAGCGGCAGGAGCGGCGGCCGGAGCAGCAGCAGGAGCCGAAGCGTCGGCAGCGGGGGCCGGAGCCGGAGCGGGTGCAGCGGCGGGGGCCGGTGCGGGTGCGGGAGCCGGTGCCGGCTCTTTCTTACCGCAAGCAGCCAGGGCGGCGGCTGCGACGATGGCTGCCAGAGCGAGAGACTTGTTCATTTTTAGCTTCCTTGATGAATGAGAAAAATATTTTCCACTTCGCCGAAGGCCGCGGTCATGACGATCCACAGCCTTCGCCCGATCGGACAACTCGAGCTCATCCGATCAGCCCGCTAGTATAAGCCCTAATTCCAAGCGCGTCCAAGCTGTAGATTGGGCTCTATGCGATCTCGATCCACGGCGTGCCGCTTTGGGCGTGGGCGATGCTCAGCGGGGTTGAGGCGCCGATGGCGGCGCGCAGCGCCTGTTCGGCCAGTTCGGGTCGGTTGTTGCGCTGGCTCAGGTGGGCCGCCACGATGTGTTGCAGCTGGCCGCGCTGCAGCTCGCCGGCCAATTGCGCGGCCTGCTCGTTGGCCAAATGGCCCAGTGGGCCGGCCACGCGTCGTTTGAGAAAGGCTGGGTAAGCCGATTGCTGCAGCAACTCGGGGTCGTGGTTGCATTCGAGCAGCAGGCCGTGGCAGCCGGCCAGCGCGTGGCGCACGGCGTCATTGACGTGGCCCAGGTCGGTCAGCACGCCCCAGTCGTGCTGGCCGTCGCTGCAGCGCAGTTGCAGGGGCTGCGCCGCATCGTGAGGCACGGCAAAGGGCAGGATGTACAGCTCGCCCAGGTCGATGGGCTGATCGTGCTCGGCCAGACGCAGCAGGTTGGGTTCGAAGTGTTGTCCGCTGGCCAGCCGGGTGCCTTCGCTCATCCACACCGGGATGCGCCAGCGCCCCGACAGTTTCTGGGCGCAGCCGATGTGGTCGGCGTGTTCGTGCGTGATGAACATCGCGTCAATCTGCCCGGCCTCCAGACCGGCCTGGCCCAGCCGCTGGGTCAGCACCCGCAGGCTCATGCCGCAGTCAATCAGCAGGCGCCGCGTGTGCAGGCCAATGGCCTCGATCACCGTGGCGTTGCCCGTGCTCCCGCTGCCCAGGCTGCGCAGTCTGAGCACCGGCGCGCTTACTTCAGGTCGTCGGCGATCAACTGAACGATGCGCTTGGCGTTGGCCGAGGTGTCGACCGTGCCGTCTGCGCCGAGCACCGAGACCGTGCTGCCCTGGCCCTGGCTGCGCACGGCAACGCGAAACTTCAGCGGGGCAGTGCTGGGGCTGCTGCTAAAAATGCGGGACAGCAAGCCGGGCTCTTTCTTGTCGGCCGTGGGCTCGACGTAGCGCACGAAATACAGGCCTTGGCTGCGGTCACGGTCTTCCACGGTGAACCCGGTGCGGTCCAGCGACAGACCGACGCGGCGCCAGGCGCGGTCAAAGCTTTCGTCGAGCTGCAGCACGGGCTGGCTGTCGGCGGCGCTGACCACCCGGGCGATCGGCTGCTGCGCTTGCGCGATGGCTGACTGGGCTTGCTCGGTGCTGGCGCCCAGCTTGAGCATCAATCGGCGCAGGAATTCGGTTTCGAGTTCTGGGTCGGCCGGCTTGGGCTGCCACACCGAGCTGCCGGTGGTGGTGTTGGGGATGGTTTCAATCATGCCCCGGTGGCTGATGTAGATCTCGCTGCCTCGTCCCGTGCGCTCGAGCCGCGTGCGAAATTTGTCTCGCTCGCCGGTCGAGTAGAGCCCGTCAAAGACCCGGCCAATGGTGCGTCGGATGATGTCCTGCGGCAGCTTGGCCCGGTTTTCCGCAAAGTCCGTTTCCATGATGCCGGTGGCTTCCTGCTCGATGGTCAGCAGAAAGCCGTTTTCCTGCCAGAACTCGCGCACCGCATCCCAGAGTTTTTCGGGTGGGCGATCGACCACCAGCCAGCGCTGGTTGCCCGATCGCTCAATGCGCACGTCGCCCACCTGGTTGGCCGCGGTGCCCACCGGCTTGGCGGCCGTGGCGGCCTGGCTGGCTTGAAAGCCGCTTGCCGTCACGGTGCCGCCGGGGACGGTGTAGCGCGATTCGCGCGTGAGCTGGGTCAGATCCGGCGGTACATCGAGCGAGGGGCCCTTGGTGCCCGCAGATTTGTAGTCGATCTTGTCGCCGCTGACCAAGTCGCCCACGCTGGAGCAACCGGCCAGAACCACGAAGGAGGCAGCGAGGGCCGAAAGCCTGATGCATCGGCCGATACCGGGGTGGAACAGGGTCACTTGGCTTCCTTGCAGAGGGTAAGGGATGTAAGAAGAGGGCGCAGACGCGGCTTCAGATCAGACCGCTGGCGCGCAAAGCGCCTTCGACGGTGGCGTGATGGCCCGGCTCCAGGGGCGTCATCGGCAGGCGCAGGGTGGGGCCGCACAAATTCATGCGGGCCATGGCCCACTTCAGGGGGATGGGGTTGGCTTCCACGAACAGATGCTTGTGCAGGGGCAGCAGCGACAGTTGAATCTGCATGGCCCGCTGCACGTCGCCGGCCAGCGCCGCCTTGCACAGCTCGTGCATCTGGCGCGGCGCGATGTTGGCGGTCACGCTGACGTTGCCCTGTCCACCGCACAGCATCAAGGCGACCGCAGTCGCGTCGTCGCCTGAATAAAGGGCGAAGTTCGCCGGCTTTTCTTTGATCAGCCACTGCGCGCGCTCGATGTTGCCGCTCGCCTCCTTGATGCCGACGATGCCCGGCACCTGGGCCAGGCGCAGCACGGTGGCGTGGGCCATGTCGGCGACGGTACGGCCGGGTACGTTGTAGAGCACCATGGGCAGCTCGACCGCTTCGGCAATGGCCTTGAAGTGGCGGTACTGACCTTCTTGGCTGGGCTTGTTGTAGTAGGGCACGACCTGCAGCTGGCAATGCGCACCGACTTTCTGGGCATAGCGGGCCAGCTCGATCGCCTCGGCGGTGGAGTTGGCGCCGCAGCCGGCCATGATCGGCACGTTGCGCGGGTGTTTGGCCGCCTGCTCGACTGAGACGCGGATGATCTCGCAGTGTTCTTCTACGTTGACCGTGGGCGATTCGCCGGTGGTCCCGACCACGCCGATGCAGTCGGTGCCTTGCTCGCTGTGCCAGTCCACCAGCTTGCGCAAAGTGGGGTAGTCGACGCTGCCGTCTTCGTGAAAGGGGGTGGCCAGTGCAACGATGCTGCCGGTGATCATGGACATGAAAATCGCTTGGGTTGATTGAACAGGTGGGCACGCGGACCCGTGCGTGGCGCAACTGGCGATTCTACTGGGCCTGCGGCCCTGACAGAGCCCAGGCGGCGCTCAAGCGGGGGACGGACCGAGCCGGGGCGCCGGGTCGGCCGGATCGAGCGGGCGCAGGGCCGCAATGCGTTGTAAGAAGCGCGTCGGCCGACCTTGGGGGTCGCTTTCATGGCCGTCCTCGTAAGCGACTACGCGCAAGTCGGCGCATGCCGCAAGCAACTCGCCCGGCCGCAGCAGGAAGTCGGGGCGCGAGGGCTTGCCCACGCTGGCCTGTCCGACCGCAAAGGTCTCGTAAATCAGCACCCCTCCGGGGGCGACGCTGGCCACCAAGGTGGGGAGCAGATCGCGCCAGAGGTAGTTTGTGACCACCACGGCGGCAAAGCGCTGGTTCGGCAGGGGCCAGGGGCCGCCTTCAATGTCGGCCAGCACGCTTTGCCAGCCGCCCGCTGGCAGACCCACAGCGGCCAGCGCCTGGCTCGATCGGTCGATCCCGACGACCGGGTGGCCGCGCCCGGCAAACCAGCGCAGATGCCGGCCCTGACCGCAGGCCACATCGAGCACGGCTTGCCCTGCCGGCACCAGGTGCGACCAGCGCTTGACCCAGGCACTGGCTGGCTCGTTGTCACACAGGATCGGGCTTGTCATGCAGGGGCCCCGCTTAAAAGCAGCCCCAGATCTGCTCGGCCAGCATGACCATGAAGTCCGGCTGCAGGTACAAGCTGAGCACGCCCAGGCTCAGGGCCGTGCAGGCCGCCCACAGGCTCAGGCGCTGAAGCAGGGCTTTGGACATGGTTGGCATGTTCAGGCTTGCGCGTTTTGCGGTTTGCGCTCGATCGGCCCCTCGCGCATGGGCAGGTTGATCAGGGCGGCAAAGACGCCCAGGCCGATGGCGATGTACCAGACCACATCGTAGCTTCCTGTGCGATCGTGCAGGTAGCCGCCGAGCCAGACACCGAGGAAGGAGCCGATCTGGTGGCTGAAAAACACCGAGCCGCCGAGCATTGAGAGGTATTTGACGCCGAACATGTGGGCCACCGTGGCGTTGGTCACCGGCACGGTCGACAGCCACAGCAGGCCCATGACGGACGCAAAGATGTACACGCTCAGCGGCGTCAGTGGCGCAATCAGAAAGCCTGCGATGGCCAGCGAGCGCGCCAGATAGATGCCTGCCAGGATCATCTTCTTGGAGTGCTTTTGCGCCAGCGAGCCAGCCATATAGGTGCCCAAGATGTTGAACAGGCCGATCAGGGCCAGCGCGGTGCTGGCCACGCTGGGCTCCATGCCTGCGTCCTTGAGGTAGCTGGGCATGTGGATGCCGATAAACACCACATGAAAGCCGCACACGAAATAGCCGGCGGTCAGCAGCTGAAAGCTCGGGTAGCGCAGCGCCTCGTTCAAGGCCTGTGCGATGGTCTGCTCGCTCTGGCCTGTGTCCGGCGCCGTGCTTTCATTGAGGCCGCGCGCCAGCGGCAGCATCAGCAGGCAGGCGCCGGCCAGCACCAGCAAGGCGCTTTGCCAGCCCCAGTGCGTGATCATCCAGCCTTCGATTGGCACCATGAGGAATTGGCCGAAAGAGCCAGCTGCGCCGACCACACCCATGGCCCAGGCCCGCTTGTCGGCTGGCATGTTGCGACCGATCACGCCGTAGACCACGGCGTAGGTGGTGCCCGCCTGCGCCGCACCGATCAGCACACCGGCAGCCAGCGTGAACTGCCAGCTCTGGCTGGCCAGCGCCATGCCGCTCAGGCCGACCAAGTAAAGCAGGCCACCGACCATGATGACCCGCATGGCCCCCAGCCGGTCGGCGGCCATGCCCGCAAAAATGCCCAGCAGACCCCAGCACAGGTTTTGCACCGCAATAGCCAGCGAAAACGTCTCGCGGCTCCAGCCGTGGGTTTGGGTGATGGGCAGCAGCCACAGGCCAAAGCCGTGGCGCACCCCCATGGACAAGGTCACGATCAGGGCACTGCACAGCAGCACCTGATGCATCGGCAGCATCGCCGGCGTCGTATGAGAAGACATGCTCGAACTGTACCGCTCCGGCTTCACAAGCCCGGTCGCCCAGGTGGCGCCGCTTGGCCAGGCGGCGGCTAAACTGTATGGATATCCAGTAAAGAGGGCCCGGCGCACTACAATCGCGCCACTTTTGCACTTCCACAATGACTGTCAAGCCACCGACCGATTACTCTGAAAGCTCGATCCGCGTGCTCAAGGGGCTCGAGCCCGTCAAGCAGCGCCCGGGCATGTACACCCGCACCGACAACCCGCTGCACATCGTGCAGGAGGTGATTGATAACGCGGCCGACGAGGCGCTGGCCGGTCACGGCAAGAAGATCCGCGTGACCTTGCACAGCGACGGCTCGGTCAGCGTCGAGGACGACGGCCGGGGCATCCCTTTTGGGCTGCACCCGCAGGAAAAGGCGCCGGTCATTGAGCTGGTGTTCACCCGCCTGCACGCCGGCGGCAAGTTCGACAAGGGTCAGGGCGGCGCCTACAGCTTCTCCGGCGGCCTGCACGGTGTGGGCGTGAGCGTGACCAACGCCCTGGCCAAGCGGCTGGAGGTGCACAGCCACCGCGAGGGGCAGGTGGCCCGGCTGGTGTTTGGCGGCGGTGACGTGGTCGAGAAGTTGCATTTGCGCAAGGCGCTGGAGGGCGATCGCAAGCAGGGCACAAGCGTGCGCGTGTGGCCCGATGCGCGCTATTTCGACGCTGCCGCGCTGCCGCTGCCTGAGCTGGTGCATCTGCTGCGCAGCAAGGCCGTGCTCATGCCGGGCGTGAGCGTGAGCTTGCTGCAGGAGAAAACGCGCGAGACGCAGACCTGGCTCTACAAGGGCGGCTTGAGCGATTACCTGATGCAAACCCTCAGTGGCGATCCGGTCATCCCCTTGTTTGAGGGGCAGGGCTATGCCGACGCTGGTCACGAGAGCTTTGCCGAAGGGGAGGGCGCCCAGTGGGCGGTGGCCTTTACCGAAGACGGTCAGAGCGTGCGCGAGAGCTATGTCAACCTGATTCCCACCACCGCGGGCGGCACCCATGAAAGTGGCCTGCGCGATGGTCTGTTTCAGGCCGTCAAGGGCTTCATCGACTTGCACGCCTTGCTGCCCAAGGGCGTCAAGCTCATGCCCGAAGACGTGTTCGCGCGGGCCAGCTACGTGCTGTCGGCCAAGGTGCTCGATCCGCAGTTTCAGGGGCAGGTCAAGGAGCGGCTCAATTCGCGCGATGCGGTGCGGCTCGTCTCGGGCTATGTGCGGCCGGCCCTTGAGCTGTGGCTCAACCAGCATGTCGACTACGGCCGCAAGCTCGCCGAGCTGGCGATCAGGGCGGCGCAGACGCGTCAGCGCGCCGGCCAGAAGGTCGAAAAACGCAAGGGCTCTGGCGTGGCAGTGCTGCCCGGCAAGCTCACCGATTGCGAAAGCCGCGACCTGACGCTCAACGAGGTCTTTCTGGTCGAGGGCGATTCGGCTGGCGGCAGTGCCAAGATGGGGCGCGACAAAGAAACCCAGGCCATCTTGCCGCTGCGCGGCAAGGTGCTCAACACCTGGGAGGTCGAGCGCGACCGGCTGTTTGCCAACACCGAAATCCATGACATCTCGGTGGCCATTGGCGTCGATCCGCACGGCCCGGGCGATGAGCCGGACTTGGGCGGGCTGCGCTATGGCAAAGTTTGCATCCTTTCCGATGCCGACGTGGACGGCTCGCACATCCAGGTGCTGTTGCTGACGCTGTTTTTTCGGCATTTCCCCAAGCTCATCGAACGCGGCCATGTCTTCGTGGCGCGCCCGCCGCTGTTTCGGGTGGATGCGCCGGCGCGCGGCAAGAAGCCGGCGGCCAAGATGTACGCGCTCGACGCGGGCGAGCTCGCCGCCATCTTGGACAAGCTGCGCAAGGACGGTGTGCGCGAGGGCGCCTGGACCATCAGCCGGTTCAAGGGTCTGGGCGAGATGAATGCCGAACAGTTGTGGGAAACCACGCTCAACCCGGACACACGTCGCCTGCTGCCGGTGGCGCTGGGTGCGCTCGATTTCCTGCAGACCGAGCAACTCATTGCCAAGCTCATGGGCAAGGGCGAGGCCGCGGCCCGCCGCGAGCTGATGGAATTGCATGGCGACAGCGTGGAAGTCGACATCTGAGATGAGGTGGCTCAACCCGATCATGCTCGTTGGCGCCCTGGCCCTGGGCTGCGCGACTTGCGTGCGTGCCGAGATGTGGGTTTGGGTCGATGAGCAGGGCACCTCTCATTGGGCCGATCACCAGGTCGACGCACGCTACTGGCTTTTTTTCCGCGGCAAGGCGCCCAGTCAAGCGGTGTTTGCGCAGCCGCTGGCCGGGTCGGCGCCATCGCCGGAATTGTCGGGATGGGTGCGCGCCCAGCCGTCGGCTGCACCGGCTGCGGGTTCCCCCGGTGCATCCGGGCCGGCTGCTGCCTTGCCCATGCCGCCCGCGTCGCTGGGCGCGCCAGTGCTCCCCCCGGTCAGCGGCATGCGCCCGCGTCTGCTGAGCTTGGCGCAAAGCTCTGCCGCCTCGTTGCGGTTTCGGCCCCTGGTCAATGATGTGGCCCGCCAGCTCGGCCTTGATCCGAATCTGATGGTGGCCCTGATTGCGGCCGAGTCGGCCTTCGATCCGCGTGCGGTCTCGCCCAAGGGTGCGATCGGCCTGATGCAGCTCATGCCAGGCACCGCGCAGCGCTATGGCGTGCGGCCGGTGCCGGGGGCCAGTTTGCGCGATCGGCTGATGCAGCCTGAGATCAATGTGCGCGCGGGCGCTCAGTTTCTGCGTGACCTGCTGGTGATGTTTCCTGGCCGGCTCGATCTCGCGCTGGCCGCCTACAACGCCGGCCCGGGTGCGGTGCAGCGTGCCGGCCTGCGCGTGCCCGATTACCCCGAGACGCAAAACTATGTGCGGGTGGTCACCGAACTGTTGGCTCATCTGCGTGGCCAGGCAGAGCCTGCGCCGCAGCCCACCTCTAACCCGGTGCCGCTGGCTGCGGCGCCGGTCATCGAGCCGGTGGCCAGCGTGCCCGCTGCAAGCGTCTGGCTGCCGCGGCAGACCGCCGAGGCGGTTGAGCGCGGCCTCCTGCTCGCCCCGGCCGGTATCCCGCTGGCCCCCGCGACGCGCCCGGGCTCCGGCCCTGCACCGGCACGGCCCGTAATGCCTTCTGATCGATAGTTCTCAAGATGGATTTGTTCGCTCCCGACACCCCGCCAGCCGTACCGGCCGACGACGACAGCCTGGCCCGCTACGCCCAGCGCGCCTACCTCGAATACGCGCTCAGTGTGGTCAAGGGCCGCGCCTTGCCCGATGTGTGCGACGGC
>JBILGP010000098.1:0-6150 GCA_044350985.1 Polaromonas sp.
GATCTCAAGATAGGCCGCACCGCTGTTGCGGATGATCCAGGGCACGGCCGCAAACGTCTCGGTGTTGTTGATCGTGGTGGGCTTGCCGTACAGCCCAAAGCTCGCCGGAAACGGCGGCTTGAAACGCGGCTGGCCTTTCTTGCCCTCAAGCGACTCGAGCAAGGCGGTTTCTTCGCCGCAGATGTAGGCACCAAATCCGTGAGCGGCCTGCAAATTGAACGAAAAGCCCGTGCCCAGAATGTTGCTGCCCAGCAAGCCCGCATCGCGCGCCTGCTGCAGCGCCTCCTCGAAGCGCTTGTAGGTGTGAAAAATTTCGCCGTGGATGTAGTTGTAGCCGGCCGTGATGCCCATGGCATACGCAGCAATGGCCATGCCCTCGATCACCACATGCGGGTTGTAGGTCAGGATGTCACGGTCCTTGGCTGTGCCAGGCTCGCCTTCGTCCGAATTGCAGACCAGGTACTTCTGGCCCGGAAACTGGCGCGGCATGAAGCTCCACTTCAGGCCCGTTGGGAAACCCGCGCCGCCACGACCGCGCAAGCCGCTGGCCTTGACCTCCGCGATCACCTGATCGGGCGTCATCCCGGGCCCACCGTCTTGCCCAAGAATTTTGCGCAGCGCCTGGTAGCCGCCGCGCGCCTCGTAGTCCTTGAGCCGCCAGTTGCCGCCGTCAAGGCCCGCCATGATTTGCGGCTTGATGTGACGGCCGTGGAAACTCGATTGCACGCCCGTGGCGGCAAACTGCGAAAGGATGCCCGCTGCGCTCATTGCTTGCCCTCCAGTGCCTTCAGGCCATCGACGAGCTGATCGAGCTTGTCAGAACTCATGAAGCTGCACATATTGACGTCGTTGACCAGCATCACAGGCGCATCGGCGCAGGCTCCGAGGCACTCGCTTTGCTGCAGCGTGAACAGGCCGTCAGGCGTCGTCTCGCCCATCGCAATGCCCAGCCGAGTCTCCAGATGGGCCAGTGCCTGCGTGCCATTGCGCAACTGGCATGGCAGGTTGGTGCAGACATTGAGCTTGTACTTGCCCAATGGCTTGCGGTTGTACATGTTGTAGAAGGTGCTGACCTCGTGCACTGCCATCGGCGCCATGCCCAGATAGTCGGCCACCGCCTTTTCACTCTCGGGGCTGACCCAGCCCTGCTCCAGTTGCACGATGGTCAGGCAGGCCATCACGGCCGATTGCTTCTGATCGGACGGGTACTTGGCCACTTCCCGATCGAAGAGCGTCTTGGTGTGTTCGGAAAAGTTCATGGCATCAACGGTCTATCTCACCAAACACGATGTCCATGGTGCCGATCACGGCCACGGCATCGGCAATCATGTGGCCACGCGACATTTCATCCATCGCAGCCAGATGGGCAAATCCAGGCGGGCGTATCTTGAGGCGGTAGGGCTTGTTGGCGCCATCGCTGATCAGATAGATACCAAACTCCCCCTTGGGATGCTCGACAGCGGCATAGGCCTGGCCCTCGGGCACATGAAAGCCTTCGGTAAAGAGCTTGAAGTGATGGATCAGCTCTTCCATATTGGCCTTCATCGCCTCGCGCGCCGGCGCGGCCACCTTGTGATCGTCGGTGATGACCGGCCCCGGGTTGGCCCGCAGCCACTGCACGCATTGGGCAATGATGTGATTGGACTGGCGCATTTCCTCAATGCGCACCAGATAGCGGTCGTAGCAGTCGCCGGTCTTGCCCACCGGAATGTCAAAGTCGAGCCGGTCGTAGACGTCGTAGGGCTGCTGCTTGCGCAGGTCCCAGGCGATACCCGAGCCGCGCAGCATCGGGCCGGTAAATCCGAGGTTGAGCGCTCGCTCGGGGCTGACCACGCCCACACCCACCGTGCGCTGCTTCCAAATACGGTTGTCGGTGAGCAAAGTCTCGTACTCGTCGACCAGCTTGGGAAACTTCTGCACGAAATCGTCAATGAAGTCCAGCAGCGAGCCCTGGCGGTTTTCGTTGAGCTGCGCCATCGCCTTGGCGTTGCGGATCTTGCTGGCCTTGTACTGCGGCATGGTGTCGGGCAGGTCGCGGTAGACGCCACCTGGGCGAAAGTAAGCGGCGTGCATGCGGGCACCCGAGACCGCCTCGTACATGTCAAACAGCGCCTCGCGCTCGCGAAAGCAGTAGATGAGAATGTTCATCGCGCCGCAATCGAAGCCATGGCAGCCCAGCCACAGCAGGTGATTGAGCAGGCGCGTGATTTCGGCGTACATCACCCGGATGTACTGGGCGCGTTCGGGCACCTCGAGGGCCATGAGCTTTTCGATCGCCAGGCAGTAGGCGTGCTCGTTAGACATCATGGAGACGTAGTCGAGCCGATCCATATAAGGCAACGACTGGATGTAGGTGCGGCTCTCGGCAAGCTTTTCTGTGGCCCGGTGCAACAGGCCGATATGCGGGTCAGCGCGCTGGATGACTTCGCCATCGAGTTCGAGCACCAGACGCAGCACGCCGTGAGCCGCCGGGTGCTGTGGCCCGAAGTTGAGTGTGTAGTTCTTGATCTCAGCCATGTCCTGCCCCTCAACCCTGGCCGCCCGAGGGCCGCCCTGCGTAGCCGTCCTCACGAATGATGCGCGGCGTGACCTCGCGCAACTCGATGGTCACCGGCTGATAGATCACCCGTTTTTGCTCTGGGTCGTACCGCATCTCGACGTGCCCCGTGGTCGGGAAGTCCTTGCGGAAGGGATGACCGATAAAGCCGTAGTCGGTCAAGATGCGCCGCAGATCATCATGCCCCTCGAACACGATGCCCAGCAGGTCAAAGGCTTCGCGCTCAAACCAGTTGGCAGCATTCCAGACCTTGCAGACCGAAGGCAGCACCGGAAAATCATCGTCCGGGCAAAACACCTTCAGGCGCACGCGCTGGTTCAGGCTGACCGACAGCAGATGCAACACCGCCGCGTACCGCAGACCATCGTATTGGCCGCCCTTGTAGTCGCTGAAATCGACACCGCACAAATCCATCAACTGCTCGAAGCGGCACTGCGGCGCGTCGCGCAGCGTGGCGGCCACCTCCAGATAGTCGGCCGAATTGACCACCACGGTCACCTCACCCAGGGCCACCGTGATGCGCTTGGCCTTGGAGCCCAGCACTTGCTCAAGAGTCTGCGCCAAAGCCTGCGGCGACGGCCTTTGCGCTGCGCCAGTGAGCACGGGATTAAAGCTCATCTCAGGCCCTCGCAATGGTGTTGGTGCGACGGATCTTTTGCTGCAATTGAATGATGCCGTACAGCAAGGCTTCTGCAGTGGGCGGGCAGCCCGGCACATAGACATCGACCGGCACGATCCGATCGCAACCGCGCACCACCGAGTAGCTGTAGTGGTAGTAGCCGCCGCCGTTGGCGCACGAGCCCATCGAGATCACCCAGCGCGGCTCGGACATCTGGTCGTAGACCTTGCGCAGGGCCGGGCCCATCTTGTTGCACAGCGTCCCTGCCACGATCATCAAATCAGATTGGCGTGGGCTCGGACGAAACAGCATGCCAAAGCGGTCGATGTCATAACGCGCCGCTCCGGCGTGCATCATCTCCACCGCACAGCAGGCCAATCCGAAGGTCATCGGCCACAGAGAGCCGGTCTTGGCCCAGTTGACGACAGAGTCGTAACTGGTGGTCATGAACCCTTCGTTGAACACACCTTCAAGTGACATACGCTACCCTTTTGGCAGGACGCGGCGCCGATGGGGCGCACGCGCAAGCAACAAGCCCATGGCCGCTCAATCCCAGTCGAGCGCGCCCTTTTTCCATTCGTAGATGAATCCGACGACCAAGATGCTCAGGAAGACCATCATGGCCCAGAACCCGACCAAGCCGATGTCCTTGAAGGCCACCGCCCAGGGGAAGAGAAAAGCGATTTCAAGGTCGAAAAGAATGAAGAGGATGGCCACCAGGTAGTAGCGAACATCGAACTTCATGCGGGCGTCTTCAAAAGCCTCGAAGCCGCATTCGTAGGGGGAGTTTTTTTCGCTGTCTGGGCGATTGGGGCCAAAGACCCGGCCCAGGACTTGGGGTACGACGCCGACTGCGATCCCCACCAGAATGAACAACAGGACTGGAAGGTACTGGTCGAGATTCATTGTGTCGTGCCGCCTTGGTCGCACTCAGACCGCACAACACCCGGAGACTGTCCTTCAGACCTGACCCCAGGCTTGGAAGCCCGATATCGATGCGCTACTGCCCAATTTTTGGTGCGGACGGCGAGACTCGAACTCGCACAGCTTTCGCCACTACCCCCTCAAGATAGCGTGTCTACCAATTTCACCACGTCCGCGCTTGTTTTTCTGCTTCAACCGATCCGCGTAAGGGCGTGAGGACTACCCGTCAAAGCGAGCCGCAGTTTACCCCGAAAACAAGGGGTTTCTCGCTGGCCAGCCCTGCTAATACGCAGGTCGTGCGATTTATTTAGACGGGATTTGCGCCGCACCAGCGGGCTCGCTGGCCGCAGCAGCCGGCGCGCTCGCAGCGCCCTGGGGCGCTGCAACGCCACCGGGAATTTGCTGAGCGGCAGCGGGGACAGCGCCTTCAAGCACGCTCGAGTTGGCGCGCGGCTGAGCGGTGCCAAAGTAGGCCAGCGCCAGCGTGGTGACAAAAAACACCACCGCCAGCACCGAGGTCGAGCGCGAAAGAAAGTTCGCGCTGCCTGTTGCACCGAAAAGACTGCCCGATGAGCCACCGCCGAAGGCAGCGCCCATGTCGGCCCCTTTGCCCTGTTGCACGAGGATCAGGCCGATCATGCCCAAGGCCGAAAGGATCTGCACGGCCAGCAGGATGGTCAGGACGATGTTCATGCTCAACTCCTAGTTCTTGTCGATCTAAATCTCAGCGCGCCGCGCCGATGATGGCCAGGAAATCGGCCGCCTTGAGAGAAGCGCCTCCAATGAGGCCGCCGTTGATATCTGGCTGCGCCAGCAACCCCGCAGCATTGCCCGGGTTCATGCTGCCACCATAAACGATCCGAATGTGCGAGGCTTGCGCTGTGGCCGCCCGCAGTTGCGCGCGCAGCACCGCGTGGACTTCCTGCGCCTGCTCGGCGCTGGCCGTCTTGCCGGTGCCGATGGCCCACACCGGCTCGTAGGCGACCACCACCTCGCTGATGCAAGGGCCGTTGGCGTGAATGACCGCCGCGAGTTGGCGCTTGACCACATCGAAGGTCTGGCCGGCTTCGCGCTGCGCAAGCGTCTCGCCCACACAGACGATGGGCGTGATGCCGTGGGCCAGCGCCTGCTGCGCCTTGGCCGCGACCACCGCATCGGTTTCACCGTGGTATTGCCGACGCTCAGAATGCCCGACGATGGCATAGCGGCAAGCAAAATCACGCAGCATCGCGGCGCTGACCTCGCCCGTGTAGGCGCCGCCCGCTTGGGCCGAGACATCTTGCGCACCCAGACCCACCGCTTGCAAGGCGGCGTGCTGGGCAGCCAGGGCCCTGAACTGAGCCAGATAGGGTGCGGGCACGCACAGCGCCACCTCGGCAGCAGAACCACTTGGAAGGCCTGCGGCCAGCGCGCCCAGCAGCTGCTCGTTGGCCGAGAGACTGCCATTCATCTTCCAGTTGCCCGCAATCAACGTCACCATGGGCATCTCACCAGGTCAACACGATTTTTCCGATGTGCTGATTGGACTCCATCAGCGCATGGGCCTGGTCGGCGTGGGCCGCCTCGAAGGTCTTGTAGATCACAGGAACGATCGCGCCGGACTCAATCTGCGGCCAGACATGGCGCTGCAGCTGCTCGGCGATCGCCGTCTTGAAGGCCACCGGCCTGGGCCTGAGCGTCGAGCCGGTGATCGTCAGCCGACGACGCAGGACCATTCCAGCATGAAATTCCGACTTGACGCCGCCTTGCACGGCGATGATGGCCAATCGGCCGTCTTCAGCCAGGCAATCGATCTCGCGGGCCACGTAGCTGCCGGCCACCATGTCCAAGATCACGTCAACGCCCTTGCCACCGGTCAGTCGCTTGACCTCGGCCACGAAATCCTGCGTCTTGTAGTCGATCGCATGATCGGCGCCGAGGGCCAGGCAAGCCTGGGCCTTTTCTGCATTGCCCACCGTCACGATGACTTGGGCACCCGCGGCCTTGGCCATCTGAATGGCTGTCACGCCGATGCCACTGGAGCCGCCTTGCACCAGCAAGGTCTCGCCGG
>JBILGP010000099.1:0-6144 GCA_044350985.1 Polaromonas sp.
AAACAGGCGACAAAAAGCACGGTCGTTCTTTTTTGGGAATCATAGAAACTTCGGGGGCGTCCGTCAAGACCCGTGCCCTATTGGCCCTGCGAGCCGGTCGGCCCGACCGATGCCCCAACGCACGGCAGGCAGCGCAAGGCAAAGACCGTTCGAGCCCTATGGTTTACCCCTGCGATGCGACCGATTGATCGAATGTACATTGCCCGACGGACCTGCCCAGCCCAGCACCGACGGCAGTCGACCCTAAATACGAACGAGGAGTTCTCATGCGCGTACACCGCTTTTTCCGCTGGCTGGCTTTGGCGCTGGTTGGCACCGGCAGCATCGGCGCGCAGGCCCAGACGGCTTATCCGCAAAAACCGGTGCGCATCGTGGTGCCGTTTGCCCCGGGTGGGGCCTCGGACATCCTGGCGCGCGCACTGAGCACCAAGCTCAGCGAGAGCATGGGCCAGTCGGTCATTGTGGAAAACCGGCCGGGTGCAGGCGGCACCTTGGGCGCCGAGGCCGTGGCCAAGTCAGCGCCCGATGGCTACACCCTGCTGCTGTCGGACGTCGCGGTTTTGACGATTGCACCGCGCCTGTATCCCAAGCTCGGCTACACCCCCGAGCAACTGGCGCCGGTGGTCAACGTGGCCGCGTTTGCCCATATCCTGATTGCTTCGCCCAACACCCCGCTCAAGTCGTTCGCTGACGTGCTGGCGCAGGAGAAAGCCAAACCGGGTCGGTTCAATGCCGCGTCGTCGGGCAACGGCACCAGCACGCACCTGACGATCGAGATGGTCAACGTGGCCGCTTCCACCCAGCTCAAGCACGTGCCCTACAAGGGCGGCGGCGCTGCCTTGACCGATGTGATGAGCGGCCAGGTGGACCTGATGTTCATCGGTGCGCCGCCGGCCATGCCCTTGATTCGCTCGGGCAAGCTCAAGGCCCTGGCCGTGACCACGTCAAACCGCATGTCCACCCTGCCGCAGGTGCCGACGCTGGCCGAGTCGGGTTTGCCCAAGTTCGAGTCCATTGCCGCACAGGGCATCTTTGCGCCGGCCGGAACGCCCAGGGAGATCATCAATAAGATCAATGCCGAGGTGATCCGCATCATCCGCATGCCCGATGTCAGGGCCCGATGGGATGCGATCGGCGCCGAGCCGGTCGACGACACGCCGCAGCAGTTTTCGAACTGGATCGCTTTGGAGCTCGACAAATGGGGCAAGGTGATCCAGTCATCGGGAGCCAAGCCGGACTGACGGGCCATGACCGATCTTCATTGGCAAGGCTACCGACGCGCCGATGGCTCGGTGGGAGCGCGCAACGATCTGCTGGTGCTCTCGATTGCAGGCCTGACCGGTCCGACCGCCAGGCGTGTGGCCGCCGCCCTGCCCCACGCCAAGTGCGTCACCATGCCTTTTGGCGGGGGTCTGATGGGCGCAGATGCCCAGGCCCATATGCGCTCGCTCATCGGCTTTGGGCTCAATCCCAATGTCGGCGCCGTGCTGCTGATCGGCAGCGACAAGCCCAAGCTGCAAGAAATTGCACAAGCCATTGGCGCCAGCTCAAAGCCGCTGGCCGCCATCTGCCTCGATGACTGCGACCACGATGCCTTGACGCTCACCGATCGGGCGATTCGGGCGGGCGCGCAATTGCAACTGGACATCTCACGGCTGCGGCGACAGCGTGCCGCCCTGTCCGATCTGTGCGTCGGCCTCGAATGCGGCCGCTCGGACCCAAGCTCGGGCATGGTGGCCAACCCGCTGATCGGTCTGGTGGCCGACCGCCTGGAGCAAGCCGGCGCCCAAGTTATGTTTGGCGAAACCCTGGAGTGGCTGGGGGCGGAGCATCTGCTGGCCCAACGCGCCGCGAGCCCGCAGATTGCCCAGGAGTTGCGCGCTGCGGTGCAGCGGCGCGAGCAGCTGGCCAGATCCAACGGCTTGGATTTGCTGGGCAACAACCCAGGACCCACCAATATTGCCGCGGGGCTGAGCACAATCGAAGAAAAGTCGCTGGGTGCGATTGCCAAGTCGGGCAGCGGCTGCATCCGCGGCGTGTTGTCGCTGGCGCAGCGCCCCAATGGCCCCGGGCTCTATGCGATGGACGCCAGCGCCTATTCGCCCGAATCGCTGTCGGGCTTTGTGGCCGCTGGTGCTCAGATGCTGCTTTTTTCCACCGGCGTGGGCAACAGCTACGTCAGCTCGCTGGCGCCGACGATCAAATTGAGCGCCAATCCCAAAGCCGGTCGGGCGCTGATGCAGCAGCTGGACTTTGACGCCAGCCCGGTTTTCGAGGGCCGGCAAAGCGCCAGCGAAGCGGCAGATGCCTTGCTCAACTGCCTGCTCGATGTGGCCAGCGGCACCATGACCTGGGGCGAGATCCTGGGCGAAGGCGATGAGGTGGTGGCGCGCATGGGAGAGGCGCTGTGACGCAGCCGAGGTCCGAAGCAAACCCAGAGGGCGAGCCAGCCGGAGCGCTGGTCCTGCACCCCCACGACAACGTGGCCACGGCCTTGCGCGATTTGGTGGCGGGCGAAACCATCCGTGTGCAGGGACCATCGCGCGTGCTCATGCTCGAGGTGATCGAGCCCATCGCCCTGTGCCACAAAATCGCCTTGCAGGGACTCGAGCCCGGCCAAAGCGCCCGCAAGTACGGTGAGGTCATCGGCACCGTGTCACAAGCCATCGGCATGGGCTGCCACGTCCATGTCCACAACCTCAAAAGCGATCGCGCCCAAGTTCAGCCCGACTCAAGCGGACTTGGCTGAGGGCGTCATTGCGAAACGCCTTGTCTTTGCGAGGAACGAAGCAATCCATCGGCGATCGCACAGGCACATGGATTGCCGCGGCGCTGCGCGCCTCGCGATGACGGATCAGGTGCGTCTCGCAATGGCGGGACCAGGCGTCACCTAGGCGCCGCTCTTGACCGCATGCACCACCCGCTGCGGATAGGGGATTTCGATGCGGTGCTCACGCAGGGCGCGCAAGATGGCCAAGTTGATGTCTGAACGCAGATTGCCTTGACCGTTTTCAGGGTCAATGATCCAGTAATTGAGCGTGAACTCCAGGCCGTCGGCGCCGAAGTTACTCAAGTGGGCGGCCGGCGCGGGATCTTGCAGCACGCGCGTCTGCTGCCGCGCCGCCGTCTCCAGCAGATTCATGACCTGGTCAACATCGCTGCCGTAGCCCACCGAAACCACCGTGGTCTGCACCACCTTGGGGTCGGTCAGCGACAGGTTCTCGATCCGGTTGCCGATGAACATCTCGTTGGGCACGACCGACTCGCGCCCTGAGAGCGAGCGCACGATGGTGTAGCGGGCCTTGATGTCGGTGATGCGGCCCTCAAAGCCGTCGATGCGCACGTTGTCGCCAATGCGCACGCTGCGCTCGGCCAGCATGACAAAGCCGCTGACATAGCTGGCGGCCAGTTTCTGCAAGCCCAGACCCACGCCCACGCCGATGGCACCGCCCAGCACCGACAGCGCCGTCAGATCGATGCCCACAGCCGTCAGACCGAGCAGCAGGCCGATGCCCACCAAAAGGGCCCGCACTGCGTTGCTGACCGCCTTGCGCAAGGACAAGTCGCCGCCAGTGGCCGAGCGCAGCAGCCGGTCTTCAATGGCCGAGGAAATCCACAGCGAGACGATGAGCACGCCGCCGGCGGTCAGGGCGCCGCCGAGCAGGTCCAAAGCGGTCAGGCGTGAACTGCCCACACGCCAGCCGATGCTGTCGAGCTCGCCCAGCAGCAGCGGCAACAGCCCGGTGATCCACAGCACCACCGCCAACCAGGCAAGCCAGGAAATCGAGCGCTCGAGCAGACGCACCAGCGGCGCCTGCTTGAAAGCGGCTTGCAGCACCTTGACGCCCACGCGAATGAGCGCCAGCGAAATCAAGACCGGCAAGGCCAGCTTCAGCAAAATCTGCGGTACGCCCACAGCCTTGAGCGCGCCGTAGGCGGCGTAGACCAAAAGCAGCAGCAACACGGGAAACAGCACACCGTCGACCAGGCGCCGGCCGAACAGCACCGGCATCTGGCCCTCACCGGTCAGCGCGCGGCGGGCCGACCAGGCCAGCAGCCAGGCCAGCACCACGCACGCCACCAAGGCAGCGCATTCAGTGAGCACCGAGGGCCGGCCGAGCAGGGCCAACCAGTGGTCCAAACCCTGAAAACGCACCGGCGTCCATGCGCCTGTGATGCCTTCTGCGGCCATGACAAAACTCCCCAAAAACAACAAGGGCGCAGGCTCAAAGATCGGCCAGCACCCGCACGTGGGCCTCGACACTGCGCGCCAGCGCGGGCAGATGGTAGCCGCCCTCAAGGGCCGAGACGATGCGACCGCCCGCGTGGCGCCCGGCCAACTCTTTGAGGCGCCGGGTGATCCAGGCGTAGTCGTCCTCGACCAAGCCGAGCTGGCCCAAACCGTCGTCGCGGTGGGCGTCAAAGCCAGCGCTGATCAAGATGAGCTGCGGCGCAAAGGCCTCGAGCCTGGGCATCCAATGGGTCTCGATCAGCTCGCGGATCGCAGCCCCCCGGGTGTAGGCGGGCACCGGCAGGTTGAGCACATTGCCGGCGGCCGGCTCGGTGCCGCAGTAGGGATAAAGCGGATGCTGAAAAAAACTCACCATCAAAATGCGGTCGTCCCCGGCCACGATGTCCTGCGTGCCGTTGCCGTGGTGCACGTCAAAGTCAACGATCGCCACCCGTTCGAGCCCGCGCGCCTCAAGCGCGTGCAGCGCCGCCACCGCGACGTTGTTGATGACGCAAAAGCCCATGGCTTGCGAGCGGCAGGCATGGTGACCGGGCGGTCGGACCGCGCAAAAAGCGTTTTCGAGCTGGCCATCGAGCACCGCATCGGTGGCCGCCACCACGGCCCCTGCTGCGCGCAAGGCAGCCTGCCAGGTGTACGAATTGACGGCCGTGTCGGCATCGATGGCCAGGCGGGCTGGACCGCCTGTCTCGCTGCCATCGGCCACCTGCTGGCACAGAGCCTGCACGGACGACAGCAGCAACCTGTCGTGCGCGCGCGCCA
Organism: Polaromonas sp.; assembly: GCA_044350985.1. Lineage (GTDB taxonomy): Bacteria > Pseudomonadota > Gammaproteobacteria > Burkholderiales > Burkholderiaceae_C > Polaromonas. The sequence continues at coordinate 5,012 of JBILGP010000099.1, forward strand.
AGTCGCGCTCGGCCGCCGCTGGCGCCTCATAAACCCGCAGCGCATCGGCCACGCCACTGGCCAGCAACCGGTCCCAGATGGCGCCCAGCCGCTCGGGGCATTCGGGGTGGCCTTGGCCCATGTCGTGCTTGGCGCACAGCGCGTGTGTGTAGTAACCGGTTGCTCGCATGCTCGGATTGCCACCGTTCGAATTGCCGCCGCTGGTGCAAACCGCGGCCCAACTTCGGTTATGGTGTCGACTTCAATGCCCAGCTCGCCATGACTGACACCTCGCCGAAAACTTCAAAGCAGATTACCACGCCTTGTGCGCCGTTTTTTGTAGGGACTGCGCGGCGCCCTGCCGCTGCGAGCCACTGGGCCGCCGCCCTGGCTCTGGCGCTGGGCTGCGTGTCCGTGCAGGCCAACCCGGCCGGCACCGCGCCCCCGGCAGCACAGGCGGCGCCAGCCGAGCGCCAGGCCAAGCCGCCGAGCAAAGCCAAACCCAAACCCAAGGCCAAGCCCAAGGCCAAATCCAATCGCCAAAAAACCAACAAGAGCGTTGAGCCGACCAAAAAAGCCAAGGCCGTCGCAGCCGGCGCGCTCATTGGCACCGGAGTGGCCTACGCCGAACGGGCGCCGGCCATGCAATTTGCCGCTGAATTGGCCGAACGGCGCCAGCTCCCGCCCGATTGGGTTCGGCAGGTACTCGGCCAGGCGCGCCAGTCACCGGCCGTCGTCGCCCTGATGCAGCCGCCACCCAAAACCTTCGTGAAGAACTGGCACGTCTATCGCAGCCGCTTCATCGACGAGGTGCGCATACAGGCTGGCCTGCGCTTTTGGCAGGCGCACCAAGCTGATCTCCAGCGGGCGCAATCGACGTATGGCGTGCCGGCACAGATCATCGTGGGCGTGATCGGGGTGGAGACCCTGTACGGGCGCGAAATGGGACGATTCAGGGTCATCGACGCTCTGAGCACGCTGGCTTTCGACTTTCCGGCCCAGCACCCCCGTGCCACCGAGCGCAGCGAGTACTTTCGCAAGGAACTCGAGCAATTCCTGGTGGCGCAACACCAGGCCCAGGCCGATCCCCTTCAGCCCCTGGGCAGTTTTGCCGGCGCGACCGGTCTGCCGCAATTCATGCCCTCCTCCATCGC
>JBILGP010000100.1:0-6120 GCA_044350985.1 Polaromonas sp.
TTTCATGCCCGGCGGCGCGCCCGCAGCAGGCTGGACGCTTTACGCGCCGCTGACGCTGCAGATGGGCCCGTCCATGGATGCCGGCATTTTTGCCCTGCACATCCTGGGCGCATCGTCCATCATGGGCTCGATCAACATCATCGTCACCATCTTGAACATGCGCGCTCCTGGCATGACCTTGATGAAGATGCCGATGTTCGTCTGGACCTGGCTGATCACTGCTTACTTGCTGATTGCCGTCATGCCGGTGCTCGCTGGCGCCATCACCATGACTCTGACCGACCGCCACTTTGGCACCAGTTTCTTCAACCCCGCAGGCGGCGGCGATCCGGTGATGTACCAGCACATCTTCTGGTTCTTCGGCCACCCCGAGGTCTACATCATGATCTTGCCGGCTTTCGGCATCGTCAGCCACATCATTCCGGCCTTCTCGCGCAAGCGCCTGTTTGGCTATGCTTCCATGGTCTACGCCACCGGCTCGATTGCGATCTTGAGCTTCATCGTCTGGGCGCACCACATGTTCACCACCGGCATGCCGGTGACCGGCCAGCTCTTCTTCATGTATGCCACCATGCTCATCGCCATTCCGACGGGTGTGAAGGTGTTCAACTGGATCGCCACCATGTGGAAGGGCTCGATGACGTTCGAGACCCCCATGTTGTTCGCGGTGGGCTTCCTGTTCGTCTTCACCATGGGCGGCTTTACCGGGCTGATCTTGTCGGTGGCCCCGGTCGATACCCAGTTGCAAGACGGCTACTACGTGGTGGCGCACTTCCACTACGTGCTGGTGGCCGGCTCGCTCTACGCCATGTTCGCCGGCTTTTATTACTGGGTGCCCAAGTGGACGGGTGTCATGTACAACGAGACCCGTGGCAAGATCCATTTCTGGTGGTCGCTGATTTCTTTCAACGTCACCTTCTTCCCCATGCACTTCCTGGGTCTGGCTGGCATGCCGCGTCGTTATGCCGACTACCCGATGCAGTTCACCGACTTCAACATGTGGGCTTCCGTTGGCGCCTTTGCCTTCGGCATTGCACAGGTTTACTTCTTCCTCTTCGTCGTGCTGCCGGTCATGCGCGGCGTCGGTGAGAAAGCGTCTGCCAAGCCTTGGGAAGCCGCTGAAGGCCTGGAGTGGGAAGTGCCTTCTCCTGCGCCTTTCCACACGTTTGAGACACCACCCAAGCTCGATGCGACGGCCACTCGCGTGATCGGCTGAGTGCGCGCATCGCCATGAGCCCCGAACAAGCCAAAAACAACCGCCGCCTGGGCTGGGTCCTGGCGTCGGTGGCTTTGGTGTTCTTTGTCGGCTTCATCGTGCGCGTTCTCGTGCTCGGCGTCTGAGGATCACATCACATGGGACCTCGGCGCGACAACCTGCGGATGCTGGGCAAGCTCTCGGTCATCGTGCTGGGCATGTTTGGCTTTGGCTACGCGCTGGTGCCCCTGTACATCGCGATTTGCGAAATGACGGGCATCAATGTGCTGGCCCTGGGTGAAAAGCTCATTCCGGGTGCATCTTCGGCCCAGACTGCCAACACCCAGGTCGACAAGACCCGCACGATCACGGTCGAGTTTGATGCCAATGCGCGCGGCCCCTGGGATTTCAAGCCGGCCTTGCGTTCGGTGCAGGTCCATCCGGGCGAGTTGGCCACGGTGATGTACGAGTTTCGCAATGTGCAGGATCGCACCATGGCCGCTCAGGCCATCCCGAGCTATGCACCACGGCAGGCATCACCGCACTTCAACAAGCTCGAGTGTTTTTGCTTCAATCAGTACACGCTGGCTCCCGGCGAGAAAAAGCAGTGGCCTGTGGCCTTTGTGATCGACCCGAAGCTGCCCAAAGACGTCACCACCATCACTTTGTCCTACACCTTCTTTGAAGTTGGCGGCAAGACGCCGCCAGCGCCAGCCGGCTCGGTGGGTATGGGCAAGTCGGCGAGCGTTCAAGCCGTGGTGGTGCCAGGTTCATGAGCCAGGCCCCAGCCGTCGCGCGCACGTCCTGGTGGGCCACGGCCAGGACAGTGGCCTGGTCTTTCTTGGGTCTGCGGGCACGCGCGGGACTCGAACGCGATGTGCAGCAGATCAAGCCGCTGCACGTGGTGCTGGTTGGCTTTGTGGGGGTGTTCGTTTTCGTTGGGGCCTTGGCCGCCTTGGTCCACTGGATCGTGCCGGGTTAATCGGGTGGGGCCGTCGCTTCAGGCGGCGGGGTATCGGTTTTTGTCGAGTTTTTGAGTATCAGAGGAAAGAGCATGTCTTCAGCTGCACATGGCGCAACGCCCTACTACTACGTGCCCGGCCCGTCGCGCCATCCTGTCATGGCCGCCATCGGCCTGTTCTTTGTGATCCTGGGCGCGGGCCAGTGGATCAACGGCGCCGGCTGGGGTGCTTACAGCCTGCTCTTTGGCCTGCTGTTTTGGCTCGGCGTGCTCTACCAGTGGTTTCGTGACGCGATCGCCGAGAGCGAGGGCGGTCTCTACGGCGAGCGCATCGACATGTCGTTTCGCTGGTCCATGAGCTGGTTCATCTTCTCTGAGGTGATGTTCTTCGGCGCCTTCTTCTCGGCCCTGTGGTGGGCCCGGGCCCATGCCCTGCCCGCGCTGGGCAGCCTCGATAACGCGCTGCTGTGGCCTGACTTTCGCGCCATCTGGCCGACCGTTGAGGCCGGCGCAACCGCATCGCCCGGTGGCATCGTCGAGCCCTTCACCACGGTCGGCCCCTTCTGGCTGCCCACCATCAACACGGCCTTGCTGCTGACTTCGGGCGTGACCCTGACGATTGCCCACCACGCTCTGCGTGAGGGCCTGCGTGCCAAGACCATCACCTACATGTGGCTCACGGTGGCTCTGGGCGTGATCTTCCTGGGGGTGCAGGGCTATGAGTACTACCACCTCTACACCGACCTGAACCTCAAGCTCAATTCGGGCATCTATGGCTCGACCTTCTTCATGCTCACCGGCTTTCACGGCTTTCACGTGTTCGTCGGCATGCTGATGCTGCTGTTCATCACCTTGCGCCTGCAAAAGGGCCACTTCACGCCCGAGCGCCATTTTGGCTTTGAGGGTGCGGCCTGGTACTGGCACTTTGTGGATGTGGTCTGGCTCGGTCTTTACATCCTCGTGTATTGGATGTGATTGGGGCGCGGGGCGCGCCTGCGGCCCGGCCCAAGCCGGCGGTCGATGGCAACTCCACCGCCTCCCAGCAATGCCCAGGCCGCTGGCTCAGCGGCCTTTTTCATGGGCGTGCCTTGCTTCTACGTCGAGACGGGTAAACCGGTTGGGCGGATGTAGCCCAGCTTCCAGGCCAGCAGCACGCACAGGAACAGAAGGATGGAAAAGCCCACCCGAAAAGCCAGTGCGCGCGCCATATGGCTGGTCTTGGGTTTGCCGCGACCGTCCTTGAGCATGAAGTACAGAGCGCTGGCCAGTGCGCCCACAATGGCCAAAAAGGCCAAGCCAACCAAGTAAGACATCAAGGAATTATCGACGCATGAGCCCAGGCCCGCATTTCGCGTCAGCCAAACCATCAGGCCTGCGCTCGGCGCGCTGGTGGCTGTTGACCCTGGTCACCTGGGGCATGATCGTCCTGACGTTTTCGCTCGGACGCTGGCAGCTCAACCGGGCCGCCTACAAGAGCGATCTGGCCGCCAGCATCGAGGCACGCGGCCGCGAGGCTGCGCTCGATGCGACCGCCTTGCTCGCGCGCCGGGATCTGTCGGACCAATTGCATCGTTCGGTGACGGTGCGCGGGCAGTGGCTGGCCGACAGGACGGTCTATTTAGACAACCGACCGATGGCCGGCCGAGTCGGGTTTTGGGTGCTGGCGCCCTTGCAGATTGAAGGCAGCGCGCAGGTGGTGCTGGTGCAGCGCGGCTGGATCGCGCGCGACTTTTTGGACCGCCAGCGCTTGGCGGCCGTGCAAACACCGGCCGGCACGGTTGAGGTCTCGGGGCGTTTGGCCCTTTGGCCCGGCAAGCTTTATGCCTTCGAGACCGAAGAGCGCGGCCTGATCCGGCAAAATCTCGACATCGGTGCGTACCGCCAGGAAACAGGCCTGCCTTTGATTGACGCGTTGGTGGTGCAGACCGGGGAGGGCAGCGAAGGGCTGCAGCGCAACTGGGACGCGCCCAATCTGGGCGTTGACAAGCACCACGGTTACGCCTTTCAGTGGTTCTCGCTTTGCGCCTTGCTGATCGTGCTCTACCTGTGGTTTCAGTGGATCGCTCCGCGTCGCCGAAAACCCTCTTCAAGCCCCTCATGAAACATCCGTCCACCGCCGAGCCTGCGGCCAGCCAGACGCCCGGTGAGCAGCCCCTGGGGCTGACTGTGCACGAGTTGCCCTCGCCCGAGCGGGCCAGCAGCGCCGCTGCGGTCGCTGGCCGTTGGCGCATGCTGCTGATCTTGCTGGTTTGCGCTGCACCCGTCATTGCCTCTTACTTCACCTACTACGTGATCCGGCCCGAAGGGCGGCGCAATTTCGGTGACCTGATCGAGCCGCAGCGGCCCTTGCCGGCGGTCCAGGCGCTGAACCTGCAGGGGCAACCGGTGCCCCTGAGCAGCCTGAAAAACCAGTGGCTGCTGGTGAGCGTGGCCGCTGCCGCCTGCGATGCGGTGTGCCAGAGCAATCTCTACCTGCAACGCCAGTTGCGCGAGTCGCTTGGCCGGGAGAAAGATCGGTTTGATCGCGTCTGGCTGATCAGCGACGATGCGCCGGTGCCCGAGGCACTCCAGCCGGCCTTGCAGGGCGCCACCGCCTTGCGCGTGCCGGCCGCCACCTTGTCGGCCTGGCTGGAGCCGGCTGCGGGCGCGGCCTTGTCCGATCACCTCTACGTGGTCGACCCGATGGGCCACTGGATGATGCGATTGCCGCCACGGCTGGGCGTCGAGAACGCGGGCCGGGCCAAGCGCGATCTCGATCGCCTGCTGCGCGCCTCCAGCAGTTGGGACCAGCCTGGGCGCTGAGATACGCCGCATGCCTGAGACGAGCGCCCTTTACGACTTTGGCCCGACCGGCCGCCTGATGCTGGTGGGCGTGTTGCTGGCGCTGGGCCCGCTGGCCTGGGTGTGGCTGCGCCAGCGAGGGGGCGCGCCGGCCCAGCGCCTGCGCGCCCTGACCTGGGTCACCCTGTTCCTGACGTTCGATCTGGTGATTTTTGGCGCCTTCACCCGGCTCAGCGATTCGGGTCTGGGCTGCCCCGACTGGCCCGGCTGCTACGGCAGCGCCAGCCCGATCGGCGCGCGCGAAGAGATCACGCAAGCGCAAACGGCCTTGCCCACTGGCCCGGTCACCCATGGCAAGGCCTGGGTTGAGATGATTCACCGCTACCTGGCCAGCGCCGTGGGGGTGCTCATTCTCACCTTGGCTGCTGCCACGTTTTGGCTCTCGCGCCGGCGCGAGGCGGGGCAAGCCGCAGCACCGCTGCACGTCTCGCCGGCCTGGCCGCTCTTGACGCTGTTTTGGGTCTGCATGCAAGGCGCTTTTGGCGCATTGACCGTGACCATGAAGCTTTTTCCGGCCATCGTGACCTTGCATTTGCTCGGCGGCATGGCGCTGCTGGCCCTGCTGCAGGTGCAGGCCAGCCGCTATGCGCAGGCCGATGCGACCCGGGCGCTGGCCGGCCCGCAGCCAATCAGCGCATCGGCGCGCCTGCTGCTGTGGCTGGGCTTTGCCTTGTTGTGGTTGCAGATTGCGCTCGGCGGCTGGGTCAGCACCAATTACGCGGTGCTGGCCTGTACCGAGTTCCCGGGCTGCCAGGGCTCGTTTTGGCCGCCGATGGACTTTCGGCAGGGCTTTACGATTTGGCGGGAGCTGGGCGCGGGCCGCGATGGTGGCAACATCAGCTTTGCAGCGCTCACCGCGATTCATTACGTCCACCGGCTGGCAGCCTATGGGGTGATACTGGTCTTGTTGGTGTTGGCCGTGAAATTGTGGCGCGAGCCAGCCACGCAGCAAGCTGGCCGCTGGATCTTGGCCTTGATCGTTTGGCAGTTTGTCAGCGGCCTGAGCAACGTGGTGCTGGGCTGGCCGCTGGTGGCCGCGCTGGCGCATACTGCGGGGGCGGCGGCGCTGGTCATCGTTTTGACCGCTACCATCTGCACCACGCGCACTGCGGCGCGCGCCCAA
>JBILGP010000101.1:0-6103 GCA_044350985.1 Polaromonas sp.
GACGGGGACTTGACTTTTGCATAGGCTCCCTACAATTTGACCCACGGCCAGAACGGAGGACAGTCAAGGCAGCCCCGCAGCCCTGGTCCGGCTTTCAAGGAGATCCACATGAGCCAAAGCTACCAAACCATTGATCACATTAGTACATCGGTTGTCGAGCGCAACCGCGTGCTGCGCAACACCTACTGGCTGCTGGCCCTGAGCATGGTGCCCACCGTGCTGGGCGCCTGGGTCGGTATCGCCACCGGCATCACCGCCTCGCTCGGCGGCATTGTCGGCCTACTGGTCTTCCTCGGCGGCGCCTTCGGCTTCATGTTCGCCATCGAGAAAACCAAAAATTCGGCCGCGGGCGTGCCCATGCTGCTGGGCTTTACCTTCTTCATGGGCCTGATGCTCTCGCGGCTGCTGGCCATGGTGCTGGGCTTTAAAAATGGCTCTGAGCTCATCATGACCGCCTTCGCTGGCACCGCTGGCGTGTTCGTGCTGATGGCCAGCTTGTCCACCGTGATCAAGCGCGACCTCTCGGGCATGGGCAAATGGCTCACCGTGGGCGCGCTGGTGCTCATGGTCGGCGCGATCATCAACGTCTTTGTCGGCTCCTCCACCGGCATGGCGGTCATCAGCATGATGGCAGTGGGCATCTTCTCGGCCTTCATTCTGTATGACCTCAAGCGCATCATTGATGGCGGCGAGACCAACTACATCACCGCCACGCTGGGCATCTACCTGAGCGTTTTCAACGTCTTCCAGAGCCTGTTGGCTCTGCTGGGCCTCTTTGGTGGCGAGCGCGACTGACCGCCGTCCGCCCGATTTCATGGGGCCTTCGGGCCCCTTTTTTATGCCTGCTCGAAACGCCTTTCCACCTAAAGAATAATAAAATTTCTTTTCCAAATAAAAATCAGTTATGATTTCATCTGGTCAGCCCAAAGTGTCTGGTCAACCGGCGCGCCTTGCGCACGTCGGCCATGTACGACTTGCGTACATGTGCAGGTCTGCCGAGCCGCAGCGCCTGCTCTGCCCCTCAAAGCTCCGCACAAGCGACCGTTTGGCTTGTGATGTCTGGACCCTCTGACTTTTTCTTCTCATCGCCCCTGCGTCAGCAGCGGCAAATTCCGTATCTCCTCCACCACCGAACGCTGTGACCAGGGCGCCTACTGGGCCCGCGTGACCGTCTCCAGTGGCCGGGGGCCGAGCTCCCACCACCGCATCACCCGCTTCGCCCGTCCCTTCGCGTCGGCCGAGGCGGCGCATCTGGTGGCCCTGACCCATGGCTGGCTGCAGACTCTGCGTGCCGCCCTGAGCTGACCCGACCCGGGCCAGCAGTTTCTGGCGCAATCTTGCGAAAACGCCTTGTCCCCGCCGCGCCCGCCTCGGGTGGAGCGGCAATTTCTCTGAAAGGCTCGATCATGAGCAACAAAATCTACGTGGGCAACCTGCCCTATTCCATCGATGACGCCGCCCTGCGCCACAACTTCTCCCAATACGGTGTCGTCGCCTCCGCCAAAGTCATGACAGACCGCGACTCGGGCCGCTCCAAGGGTTTCGGCTTCGTCGAGATGGGCAGCGCGCAAGAAGCCCAAGCAGCCATCGGCGGCCTCAATGGCATGTCAGTCGACGGCCGCGCCATCGTGGTCAACCTGTCTCGCCCCAAGGAGTCCTCCGGCGGCGGCTACGGCAACCGCCAGGCCTACTGAGGCGGCAAGGCCTCAAGCGCTATCGCGCGCCAGGCCGCGCCCTGTCATTGAGGCCAGGCTCTGCCATTGCGCCCCTGCCCTGTCGTCGCGAGACACGATGCCATCTCATCGGCCGCCTTTTACACCTGGGCAATTGATTTATCCTTGCGGCCTGATTGCAAGGAGTGCCCATGAGCTGGCCCGTGATGGTGTTTGACATCGAATCGATCCCGGATGTTGCGGGCATGCGCGCCCTGGGGCTGGCCAGCGGCGACGACGATGCCCAGGCCCATGCGGCCTGGGTGGCGCAGCGCGCGGCCGATGGCAAGAGCGACTTTGCGCCCCTGCATTTGCAGCGGGTCCTGGTGATCTCTTGCGTCTTTCGCAATGCCGAAGGGCTGCGCATCCATTCTTTTGTCGATCGCGAACCGGACGGTGTCAGCCAGGAAGGGCGCATCATCCAGACGTTTTACAACACGGTCGAAAAGCATGTGCCCCAGTTGGTCAGCTGGAACGGCGGCGGCTTTGACCTGCCGGTGCTGCACTACCGCGGCCTCAAGCACGGCGTGGTGGCGAGCAAGTATTGGGATATGGGCGAAGGTGGGGATCACGACAGCCGCGAATTCAAGTGGAACAGCTACATCGGCCGCTACCACATGCGCCATCTGGACCTGATGGATTTGCTGGCCATGTACAGCCCAAAAAACAATGCCCCGCTCGATAGCCTGGCCAAGCTGTGCGGCTTTCCGGGCAAGCTGGGCATGGATGGCTCGGCCGTTTATGGCGCCTACCGAGACGGCAAGCTCGAGGACATTCGGCGCTATTGCGAAACCGATGTGATGAACACTTACCTGCTCTACTGCCGCTTCCAAAAAATGCGTGGCGGCCTGCTCGAAGCCGAGTATGGGCAGGAGATCGAGCGGGTCAAGACCACCCTGGCCGAGCTGGCCGGCAGCGAGCCACACTGGCAGCAATACCTGGACGCCTGGGCTTGATCCGCCCCGATGTGGGCGGCAGGCCTGAGACAATCGGGCCATGAGTTCTACGCCCCCCCAGGCCGCTGCGGCCACTGCTGCAGCCGGCGATGTGTTTTGGATCGAGTCCCTGGACATGGATGCCCAGGGCATTGCCCACCGCGCCGATGGCAAGGTCGTGTTCGTGGAAGGAGCCCTGCCCTTCGAACGCGTGACCGCGCAAATCCTACGCAAGAAAAGCAGCTACGAAAAAGCCAGCATGCAGCAGGTGCTGCGCGAGTCGTCCCAGCGCGTGCGGCCGGCCTGTCCGCACTTCGGTCTGCACCACGGGGCCTGCGGCGGCTGCAAGATGCAGCATTTGCACCCGAGCGCGCAGGTTGCGGTCAAGCAGCGTGTGCTGGAGGACAACTTTGTCCATTTGGGGAAACTGCGCGCCGAGCGCTTGCTGCGGCCGATCGAAGGACCAGCCTGGCACTACCGTTTTCGCGCTCGCCTGTCGGTGCGTTATGTGCGCAAAAAAGACACGGTGCTGGTGGGCTTTCACGAGCGCAAAAGCCAGTACGTGGCCGATATCGGGCAGTGCCTGGTGTTGCCCCAGGAGGTCAGCGACATGCTCATGCCGCTGCGTGCGCTGATCGGCAGCTTGCAGGCGCGCGAAACCTGCCCGCAGATCGAGCTGGCCTGCGGCGAAGTCGACGGCCAGCGCATCACTGCGCTGGTGCTGAGGCACCTGGAGCCCTTGAGCGCGACTGACGCCCAGAAGCTGCGCGACTTCGCGGCCGGGCGGCCGGGCCTGCAGTGGTGGCTGCAGCCCAAGGGCCCCGATACAGTTCATCGGCTCGATGAAGGCGGGTCGCAGTTGGCCTATGACTTGCCCCGCTTTGGCATTGTGATGCCGTTCAAGCCCACCGATTTCACGCAGGTCAACCCTTACATCAACCAGGTGCTGGTCGAGCGTGCCTTGCGACTGCTCGAGGTCCAGCCCAACGAGCGGGTGATTGATTGGTTCTGCGGCCTGGGCAATTTCACGCTGCCGCTGGCCAGCCTTGCCCGCGAAGTCTTGGGCATTGAAGGCAGCAGCGCGCTGGTCGCTCGCTCACGCGATAACCTGGTCTACAACCGAGCGCGACGCGAACAGTTGGGCCTTCTGGCGTTGTGCGCGACCGATTTTGCAGCGCGCAATCTGCTCGACATGACGCCCGATCAACTCGCTGCCGATGGCCCGGCCGACAAGTGGCTGGTCGACCCGCCGCGCGAAGGCGCTTATGAACTGTTCAAGGCCCTGGCCGCCCTGCACCCCATGGGCCAGCAGCGGGCGCGCATCCACAAGGACGGCCAAAAGACCGAGGACTTCTTCATCCCACCCGTCAAGCCGCCCGCCCACTGGCAAGCGCCCAAGCGCATCGTCTATGTCAGCTGCAACCCGGCCACGCTCGCACGCGACGCCGGCTTGCTGGTGCACGAAGCCGGCTACCGCTGCGTGGCCGCCGGTGTGGTCAATATGTTCCCGCACACCGCGCACGTTGAGAGCATGGCGGTGTTCGAGCGGGGGGGCTGAGCCGACTTGCGACGTGGCGGGACGTGGCAATCCAGGTTCTTATGCGACAGCCGATGGATTGCTTCGTTCCTCGCAATGACAGAGCTGGGCGCAATGACCCCTGACCGGTCATTGCGAGGCGCGCAGCGCCGTGGCAATCCATGTCAATGTGCGAACGCCGGTGAATTGCTACGTGTCTCGCCGCAACAGCAGCGCCGTGGCAATCCCCGCCTCAGCCTGCCGCCTTCTGATCGGCGGGCGCCTCTTTGGCGGGTGCGGATTTTTCATCGGCCGGCTTGGCTGCGGGCTGAGGCAATTCGGGCTTGCATTCGGCCAGCACCGTCACGCTCTGGCCGGCATAAGAAAGCATGTTCTGTGCGGCGCAGATGACCGGTTTGCGGCTGCCCCAGTCGGACGCGTCGAGCGCCTTCTTGATCGACTGCAGGCTCGCCTCATCGGCTTTGCCGGTCGACAACATGCGCAGCGCGCCCATGCCCAGGTGGCGCTCCGGGCTGAGTGTTTTTTCTTTCGCGTAGCCCGCCTCTAGATCCTTGAGGGTCACGCCCGGGGCGAGGGCCGCACGCACAGCCTGAAACTGCTGGGCCTGCAGACGCAGCGGCTCGATTTCCTTTTGGGCTGCCTCAAGAGCGGGCGTGACCTCCTCGAGCTTCTTGCTCGCTTGCTCACCGCGCTCGGTCATGGTCTGCACCTTGGCCGCGTCGACGCCGACCCGGGTGTGCAGATGCCAGGCATAGACGCCTGCGGCCACCGCGGCGATCAGCAGAAAAAACTCAAGCACCAGGCGTTTCATGTTGCGGCCTCGGTTCAATTGGTGGCAATCGGGCGGCCGTTTTGCGGCTGCACCGGTCGCGAGGCAACTTTGTAGGGAAACTGCAAGATCTGCTCACGCGAGATATTGATCGGCTCCTTGAGCACGTAATAGCGCATGTTCTCGCTGCACGGCGGCGTGCTCAGCGAGCCGTCGTAGCGAAAGAACTTCATGTCGCGTGGCAACAAGTTGGCCGGATTGATGCTCACGCCCTCGGGCTTGACTTCAGGCCCCTCCTTGGCGGGCATGTGCGACCACAGCAGCTTGATGCCGGGGTTCTCGTTACCTTCCTTGAGCAGCACCACCACCGTGACCATCTTGCCGTTGAGGTCGCGGTGCAGCAAGTGAATGCCCATGGGAGCGGGCTTGCCGTCGATCTGCTCGCCACTGGGGCGTTGAAAGGTCATGCTGATCAGTTCGTAGGGCAAGCTGTCGATGCGCATGCGGCTGCCAGGCGCCACATTGACCATCACCGTCTTGCCGTCGTTGACCATGGCCAGTGGGCCGTTGCGGTAGTCGTGCACCAAATCGTATTTGACGCGCAGCAAGGGACCGGCAATGTTGATGGGCGCCTGGTTGCGTCCGCGCGCGCACATGGCATAGCGCTCGCCCCAGTTCTCGGGGCCCAAGGGGCCTTCGAAGGCCCAAGGCGGAAGGCCGGCGCTCGGCTTGGCCTCACTCTTTTGGCGAGCGGCCTCCTCCAGACGCCGCTCGGCCTGGCTTTTTGGCGCGTCGGCCGCCTTGGCCGCCGCTGCAGCCTGGCTCGCGCCTGCCGGCTCAGACTGCGCCTTTGCCTCGCTCGGGGCCGCCGGCTCACTCTGGGCCAACTGCTGGCAGCTTTGCAGCACCTGAACCTTCTGTCCCGAAGAAGCCAGCGCATTTTGCGCGGCACAGATCACCGCCTTGCGCGATCCCCAGTCGGCCGTATCGAGTGCCCGCGTGAAGGCATCGACCGCCGCCGGATCGGCACTGCCCTTGGTCAGCAGACGCAGCGTGCCCAGCCCAAGCTGGCGCTCGGGGCTCAGCGGGGCCTTTTCCTTGCGGTAAGCCGCATCGAGATCGCGCAGCACATCGCCATTGGAAAACACGG
>JBILGP010000102.1:0-6063 GCA_044350985.1 Polaromonas sp.
CAGCCTCATCGCTGGGCAAAGAGACCGACATCAACCAGGGCCTGACGCTGGGCACGGTCGACATGATCATCAGCGGCCCGTCCTTTGCCGCTCGCACCTATCCGCGCATCGGCATCGCCTACTACCCCTTCATCTTCCGCGACGGTGACCACCTGATCGCCTACTCCAAGAGCCCGGTGTTCCAGGAGATGGTCAATGAGTTCCGGGGCAAGACCGGCATTCAAATCACGGCCTACACCTACTACGGCGCGCGCCACACCACGGCGCAAAAACCGTTCACCAACTGCGCCGGCATGAAGGGCCTGAAGATCCGCGTGCCCGACGTCCCGGCCTACCGCGCCACGCCCGAGTCGTGCGGCGCCAACCCGACGCCGATCGCCTTTGCCGAGGTCTACCTGGCCCTGCAAAACGGCACGGTCGAAGCGCAGGAAAATCCGCTGACCACAATCGAGGCCAAGAAGTTCTTCGAGGTGCAAAAAGCGATCATGCTCACCGGTCACATCGTCGACGGCCTGACCACCCAGATCGCACCGCACATCTGGAACAAGCTGACCGACGCCGAGAAGAAAATCTTCACCGACGTGACGCAAGAGGCCGCCGTGCGCGCCACCGCGCAGATCAAAAAGCGCGAGGCCGAACTGGTCGATGAGTTCAGGAAAAAAGGCTTGGCCATCACCCAGGTCGATCGCAAGAGCTTCGTCGATGCTGTATTGAAGAACAAGCCGCTGGAGTCCATGGGCTTCACGCGCTCGGACTACGACAGGATCCAGGCCGCCAAGTAAGACAGCCCAAGCCCAAGCAGCAGGTGCCGCCCTCAGGCTGGCACCTGCGCTTGGGCTGGTCTGAGCGAGACACGCCATGAGCCAAACACCTGGACACACACCGGGCTCCATGCCCGACATCGACAGCGGCCCCAAGGTGATGGGTGACGACGGCCAGTTCCACGCCGTCGACGAGGAGGTTGACCTGTCTGGCACCCCGATCGAAGCCTGGGTGGCCCTGCTGTTTTTCTGGGCGCTCGCGCTGACCGTCTTCTACCAATTTTTCACCCGCTACGTGCTCAACGATTCGGCCTCCTGGACCGAAGAGATCGCGCGCTATCTGCTCATCGCCACCGTCTTTACCGGCGCGACGATTGCCGTGGCCAAAAACAACCACATCCAGGTCGATTTTTTCTATCGCTTCATGCCCCAGTGGCTTAGCCACGGCATGAGCCTGCTCGTCGACGTGCTGCGCATCGCTTTTTTTGCAGCCGCCACCTTCCTGACCGGCCAGATGATGCAAAAGCTCGGCAGCTACAAGATGACCATCATCGACCTGCCCATGAACCTCGTCTACGGCGTGGTAATGGCAGGCTTTGCCGCCATGTGCCTGCGCGCCATCTGGGTCATGCGTGTGCACCTGCAGCGTGGCTACACGGTGCTTGAGCGCCCTGGCACCGAAATGACCGACCGTTAACCTGGGCACAGCCATCATGCTCAAGATTCTTTTTCTCTTTCTGATGAGCGGCGGCATCCCGGTGGCCATTGCCATGGCCGGCGCCTCGCTGATCTATCTGTTCTTTGTTCAAAGCTCGCCGCCCTTTGTGGTGATTCACCGCATGGTCTCGGGCATCGACAGCTTCCCGCTGCTGGCCGTGCCCTTCTTCATCCTGGCTGGCAACCTGATGAACAACGCCGGCATCACCAACCGCATCTACAACTACGCGCTGGCCCTGGTGGGCTGGCTCAAGGGCGGGCTGGGCCATGTCAATGTGGTGGGCTCGGTGGTCTTTGCCGGCATGAGCGGCACCGCGATTGCCGATGCGGCCGGTCTGGGCACGGTGGAGATCAAGGCCATGCGCGACCATGGCTACAGCAAGGAGTTTGCCGTCGGCGTGACCGCCGCATCGGCCACGCTCGGGCCCATCATCCCCCCGAGCCTGCCCTTTGTGATCTACGGCATGATGGCCAATGTCTCGGTCGGCGCCCTCTTTCTGGCCGGTATCCTGCCGGGCATCATCATGGCCCTGCTGATGATGGTGACGGTGGCCTACTTTGCCCACAAGAACGGTTGGGGCTCAGACATCGGTTTTGTCTGGTCCCGAGTGCTCAAGGCCCTGATCGAAACGGCCGTGGTCGTGATCTGGCCGGTGGTGGTCTGGGTGCTGGTCAAAAACTGGGAGTGGCCGCCCCAGCCGACCGTCGCTGGCGCCCTGGTCGTGCTGTTTGTGGCCGATCGGCTGTTCAAGTTCCAGGCGGTGCTGCCCATCATGACGCCCGTGCTGCTCATCGGCGGCATGACCACGGGCGTCTTCACGCCCACCGAAGGCGCAATTGCCGCCTGCGTCTGGGCCATGGTGCTGGGCTTTTTCTGGTACCGCACGCTGCACTTCAAGATGTTCGTCAAGATCTGCCTCGATACGGTGGAGACGACCGCCACTGTGCTCTTTATCGTGGCTGCGGCCAGCATCTTTGGCTGGATGCTGACTGCCACCGGCGTGACCACAGCCATCAGCAGCTGGGTGCTGGCGTTTACCAACGAGCCCTGGGTCTTCCTGCTGCTGGCCAATTTGTTGATGCTGTTTGTCGGCTGCTTCCTGGAGCCCACGGCTGCGATCACCATCCTCGTGCCCATCTTGGTGCCGATATGCCAGCAACTGGGCATTGACCTGGTGCACTTCGGTCTGGTCATGGTGCTCAACCTCATGATCGGCCTGCTGCACCCGCCCATGGGCATGGTGCTGTTCGTGCTCGCACGGGTGGCCCAGCTCAGTGTGGAGCGAACGACGATGGCCATCTTGCCCTGGCTGGTGCCCCTGCTGGGCAGCCTGGTGATCATCACCTATGCACCGGGCCTGGTGCTGTGGCTGCCCAAAATGTTTTACTGAGGTTTGATTCATGAGCAATTTCATCCGCCTGCACGAGGCCGACGACGTGGTCATTGCACGCGCGCAGTTGATGGGGGGCACCTCGATCGAAGGCGTGGGCGTGCGCGGACTGATTCCCCCGGGTCACAAGCTGGCCGTGCGCGCGATTGCAGCGGGCCAGCCGGTGCGCCGCTACAACCAGATCATTGGCTTTGCCAGCCAGGCGATCGCCCCTGGCGAGCATGTGCATGTGCACAACCTGAACATGGGCCCGGAAAAAGGCAACTTCGAGCGCGACTATGCGATCGGGCAAGACGTCAAGCCCACCTTGCCGCAGCGCCAGGCCACCTTCATGGGCATCCGCCGCTCAGACGGCCGGGTGGCCACGCGCAACTACATTGGCGTGCTCTCGAGCGTCAACTGCTCGGCCACCGCCGCACGCGCGATTGCCGACCATTTCTCGCGGCGCAACAACCCCCAGGCACTGGCCGACTTTCCCCACATTGATGGCGTGGTGGCGCTGACCCACGGCACCGGATGCGGCATGGACACCGAGGGCCTGGGCATGAAGCTGCTCGAGCGCACGCTGGCCGGCTACGCCACTCACGCCAATTTTTGGGGTGTGCTGGTGGTCGGCCTGGGCTGCGAGGCCAACCAGCTCAACACCTGGTTGGCCCACAGCAGCCTCAAGGAAGGCCACACCCTCAAGGTCTTCAATATCCAGGACAGCGGCGGCACCCGCCAGACGGTCGAAAAAGGCATCGAGCTGATCCGCGCCATGCTGCCCGAGGCCAACCAGGTGCGCCGCGAGCCCTGCAGCGCCGAGCACATCACGGTGGGCTTGCAATGCGGCGGCTCTGACGGCTATTCGGGCATCAGCGCCAATCCGGCACTCGGCGCCGCGGTCGATCTGCTGGTGGCCCACGGCGGCACGGCCATTTTGAGTGAAACGCCCGAAATCTACGGCGCCGAGCACCTGCTCACCCGACGCGCCATCAAGCCCGAGGTGGCCCACAAGCTGATCGAGCGCATCCGCTGGTGGGAGGAGTACACCGCGGCCAACGGCGGCGAGATGAACAACAACCCCTCGCCGGGCAACAAGGCCGGCGGCCTGACCACCATCCTTGAAAAATCTTTGGGTGCGGTGGCCAAGGGCGGCACCAGCAATCTGCAAGCCGTCTATGAATACGCCGAGCCGGTCAAGGCGCATGGTTTTGTCTACATGGACACGCCAGGCTACGACCCGGTCAGTGCCACGGGTCAAGTGGCCGGCGGCGCCAACCTGATCTGCTTTACTACCGGCCGCGGCAGCGCCTACGGCTGCGCGCCTTCGCCGAGCCTGAAGCTGTCAACCAACACCACGCTGTGGCGCCGCCAAGAAGAGGACATGGACATCAACTGCGGCGAAATCATCGACGGCGGCGTGAGCATCGCCGAGATGGGCCAGCGCATCTTCGAGATGATGCTGGCCGCCGCCTCGGGCGAGCCCACCAAGAGCGAGCGCCACGGCTACGGACAAAACGAGTTCGTGCCCTGGCAGGTCGGCGCGGTGATGTGAAGAAAGCGCCCAGGCCGCCAGGGCCTGCCCAGGCACACCCCAAAGGACACCATGAGCCACACCATCGCAGCGCAGGACCTGCGCGAGAAAGTCACCCGCATCCTTGAAAAAGCCGGCAGCCAAAGCGCCGAAGCGGCCCAGGTGGCCGACAACCTGGTCATGGCCAACCTCAGCGGCCACGACTCGCACGGCGTGGGCATGGTGCCGCGCTATGTCGATGCCGTGCTCGAAGGCGGCCTGTCGCCCAATACCGGCGTCAAGGTGGTGCTCGACACCGGAGCGATGCTGGGCCTGGACGGCCAGCAGGGCTATGGCCAGATCACCGGCGTGCAGGCCATGACCCTGGGGATAGAGCGCGCCCGCCAGCACGGCAGCTGCATCGTCGCGCTGCGCCGCTCGCACCACCTCGGGCGCATCGGCCACTTGGCCGAAATGGCGGTGGCCCAGGGCCTGGTGTCGCTGCACTTTGTCAACGTGATCTCGCGTCCGGTGGTCGCGCCCTTCGGTGGCGGCGACGGCCGCTTTGGCACCAACCCCTGCTGCATCGGCATTCCGATGGGCAAGCAAGCGCCCTTCATTCTGGACTTTGCCACCAGCCGCGTGGCCCAGGGCAAGATGCGGGTGGCCCACAACAAGGGCCAGCGCGTGCCCGAGGGCTATCTGATCGATGAGTTGGGCCACCCCACCACCGACCCCGGCGTGGTGGTGGTCCCGCAGAGCAATGGCCTGCTCGGCGCCCTCATGACGTTTGGCGAGCACAAAGGCTATGGCATGGCGGTCGCCTGCGAACTGCTCGGCGGTGCGCTCACAGGGGGCGGCACCTGGCACCAGCAGGCCGACAACCGGCGCGCGGTGCTCAACAGCATGCTCACCATCTTGATCGATCCGAAAACACTGGGCACGCAAGAGGATCTGGCCCGCGAGACCCAGGCCTTTGCCGATTGGCTGCGCCAGAGCCCCAATGCACCGGGCAGTCAGGGCGTGCAGTTGGCCGGCGATGCCGAGCGCGCCGCACGCATCGAGCGCGAGCGCACCGGCATCTGGATCGATGAATCGACCTGGGCCGAAATCGAGGCGGCCCAGCGCAAGGTGGGCGCGTGACGCTGCCGCGCCTGCACGAGGCCAGCCGGCCCGTATGGGCGCCTGAGGTCCTTGCGCCACACTACCGCCGCGGGGGTGAACCCGGCGTGCTGCACCTGGGCCTGGGCGCCTTCCACCGCGCGCATCAGGCCCTGGTGTTTGAACACCTGCTGATCAAAGGCGATGGCCGCTGGGGTATTCACGGTGTGGGGATGACACGGCCGGATCTGATCGACTGCCTGAAGGCGCAGGACGGCCTGTATGCCGTGCGTGTGGCCGATGCGCACGGCCTGAAGTGGCAGGTGTGTGGCGCGCTTTGGCGGCTGAGCGTGGCGGCCAACCAGAGGCCAGAGGTGGTGCAGGCCATCGCCCAGCCGGCGCTGCGTTGGATCACTCTGACCGTCACCGAAAAAGGATACAGCCCCGAGCTCGGGCAGCTCTTGGCCGATGGTTTGCGCCTGCGCCAGGCCGCCGGTGGCGCCGGGCTGACAGTGGCGTCATGCGACAACCTGCGCGGCAACGGCCAGGTGCTGCAGGCCCTGGTGCTGGCCGCCTGCCCCGATGAGCCGCTGCGCGA
>JBILGP010000103.1:0-6060 GCA_044350985.1 Polaromonas sp.
TGGCCCGCGCCTTTGCCACGGCCATGAACGGGCGCCCCGGCCCGGTGGTGCTGGTGCTGCCCGAGGACATGCTCACCGCGCAGACCGACGCCCAGCCCTTGCCCCGCGTCGATGCGGTGCAGGCCTGGAGCGATCCGGGCAGTTTGCGCACCTTGCGCAGCCTGCTGCTGGCCTCGCAGCGTCCGCTGGTCATTGCCGGCGGCAGCGGCTGGACGGTGCAGGCGGCGCAGGCGCTTGAGCGCTTTGCCGAAAACTGGCGCCTGCCGGTGGCCAATGCGTTTCGGTTCCAGGACACCTTCGACAATCACCACCGGCAGTACGCCGGCGATGTGGGCATCGGCATCAACCCCAAGCTGGCCGAGCGGGTGCGGCAAAGCGATCTGCTGCTGGTCATGGGCCCACGCTTGGGTGAGATGACCACGGGCAGCTACACCTTGCTCAAGCCGCCCAAGCTGGCGCAAAAGCTGGTGCACATCCACGCCAGCGCCGAGGAACTGCAACGCGTCTATCACGCCGACCTGGCGATCCACGCGACGATGAACGCAGCCGCTCGCTCGCTCGAGGTGCTGACCGCGCCCAAGGATGTGGCCTGGGAGGACTGGACGGCCGCCGCCAACGCCGACTACCGGGCCAACCTGCTGCCGCCGCCTGCGGGCACCTGGCCGGGCACCATCGACATGCCGGCCATCGTGGCCACGCTGCAAAAGCATTTGCCACTTGACGCGGTGCTCACCAACGGCGCGGGCAACTTCGCGAGTTGGACCCATCGCTTCTTCAAGCACCACGGTCTGGCCAAAGGGCACAAGACGCAACTGGCGCCCACGGTAGGGGCCATGGGCTACGGTGTGCCGGCGGGCATTGCAGCGTCCATCACCACGGGGCGGGTGGCACTGACCATGGCCGGCGATGGCGACTTCCTCATGAACGGTCAGGAGCTGGCCACGGCCGTGCAGCATGGCGGCAAAAGCATCATCGTGCTGCTCAACAACAGCATGTTCGGCACGATCCGCATGCACCAGGAGCGCGAGTACCCGCAGCACGAAAGCGGCTCCGCGCTGCACAACCCCAATTTCGTGGCCTTGGCCCAGGCGTATGGCTATGCGGCCACGCGCATCACCCACACCGAGCAGTTTGAGCCGGCGCTTGTGCAGGCCCTGGCGGCCGACCGCGGCACGCTCATCGAGGTGGTGCTCAGCCCTGAGGTGATCACCACGCGCGGCACGCTCTCGGCCATCACACAGCAGGCTTTGGCGCGTCAGAGCTGAGCGTGCAGTCGGCGC
Organism: Polaromonas sp.; assembly: GCA_044350985.1. Lineage (GTDB taxonomy): Bacteria > Pseudomonadota > Gammaproteobacteria > Burkholderiales > Burkholderiaceae_C > Polaromonas. Next base: position 1,281 of record JBILGP010000103.1, read on the forward strand.
GCCGGCGATCGCACCTCAGAGTGCGGCCAACACTTTGTTGGGTCAGTTGAGCCTAGGGTGGGCCCGGCCGGCGATTTCTGGTACCCCAGCATGAGCCGGACGGGCCCACCCTAGGCTCAACGGGTCAGTGTTCTGGCTGGCGGCCTTAAGCGTGTAGTTGCCGACGAAGACAAGAAAAAAGGCCGGTGTTGCCACCGGCCTTTGACATCAGCGCCAGGCTGATTACTTGACGTGCTTGCCGATCAGGCCGGCCATCTCGAACATCGAGACCTGGGCCTTGCCGAACACGGCCTTGAGCTTGTCGTCAGCGTTGACCATGCGCTTGTTGGCCTTGTCCTGCAGACCCTTGGCCTTGATGTACGTCCACATCTTGCTCACGATCTCGGTGCGCGGCAGCGGCTTGTCGCCCACCACGGCAGCCAGAGCGGCGCTGGGGGTCAGCGGCTTCATGAAAGCGGGGTTGGGGGTGCGCTTCTTGGCAGGGGCCTTCTTGGCCGGAGCAGCCTTCTTGGCAGCAGCCTTCTTAGCTGGTGCAGCCTTTTTGGCAGGAGCAGCTTTCTTAGCCGGTGCAGCCTTTTTGGCGGGAGCCGCTTTCTTGGCCGGTGCAGCCTTTTTGGCCGGAGCCGCTTTCTTGGCCGGTGCAGCCTTCTTGGCGGGGGCTTTCTTTGCAGGAGCTTTTTTCGCAGTTGCCATGATTCGTTTTCCTTCTAGAAGTTGAGAGATCACCTCTGCGGAGCGCGCGCTCCTCAGGGCACTGCGGATGCTAATGGAGAAAATCGTGTTTTCATAGGGAAAGACACATTTTTTCAGCACATTTTGTTGCGGATTTACCCCGGGTGGCATGGTTTTGCGTCGCAGGCTCGAGTGGGCTGCGGCCACGGGTGCTGAAGGGGGTGCAAAAAAGGGTGTGGTTCAGCGCCGAAAAGTCGGCCTTGCCCGCTGGCGGCGGCCACACCTGCGCGGCGCCTTTTACAGCGACATCACGCCCTTGACGAGCATGTAGCCGGCCAGCAGGTAGAGCACGCTGGCAAAGATGCGCTTGAGCTGTCGCACTGGCAGGCGGTGAGCAACGCGCGCGCCCAGCGGGGCCATGAAGACGGCGCAGGCCGCGATCACCCCCAAGGCCGGCAGCCAGATGTAGCCAAAGGAGCCGGGCGGCAGGTCCTGTGCCTGCGAGCCGCTGGCGATATAGCCGATGGCGTTGGCCAGCGCGATCGGAAAGCCCAGCGCCGCCGAGGTGGCCACCGCGTTGTGCATGGCCACGTTGCACCAGGCCATAAAGGGCACGCTGATGAAGCCCCCGCCTGCACCCACCAGACCTGACAGCAGGCCGATCAGGCCACCGGCCACCCATTTGCCGCCGGCCTCGGGCATCTGGCGACTGGCCTTGGGCTTTTTGTCCAGGAACATTTGCGTGGCCGAAAAGCCGACAAACAGGCCGAAGAAAATCGCCAGATAGCTGCCCTTGAGCAACGCAAAGAGGCCCAGGCTGCTGATCAGGCTGCCCAGCACGATGCCAGGCGTCAGCCCCCGCACGATGTCCCAGCGCACTGCGCCCTTTTTGTGGTGGGCCCGCACGCTGGCAATGGAGGTGAACACGATGGTGGCCATCGAGGTCGCAATCGCCATCTTGACCGCCAGGTCTGGCGCTGCGCCGCGGGTGCTCATGATGAGTGTCAGAAAGGGCACCATCACCATGCCCCCGCCGATGCCCAGCAGGCCGGCCAGAAAGCCCGACATCACGCCCAGCGCCATCAATTCGAGCAGCAAGAGAGGGTCAAGCGCCATGTTGTTGTCTTTGTTGTGGGGCGCAAAGCCCGGAGAAAAGGTGTCTGCGGTGACCACCGGATCGTCATCCTGAACCGGGGTTCAGGTGGGCGAGGGCAGACTGGCGTTGGGTTCATCTGACGCGAGATGATCACGCTCACCAGCCGATGTACCAAGCCCGAGCTCAAAGAGCATTGGTTCAAGGAAATATAAAACCCGATGCGAGCCGCAGACGCGCTCATTGTAGGGGAGGGGCGCCGGTCAGGCGGTGGGGCTGCGGCGCACCGCGCCCGCTGCATTGGCGCAACGGCTCAGAGCAGTTGGCCGTCGTCGCCCAGCGCCTGATCGAGCCTGGCCAGCAGGGCCGAAAGCTGTTGTGGCGCGATGGCTGCTGCCCCGTCGGTTGGGCCATGGGTGGCACCCTCAGCGGCGCTGTCGCCCGCTGCGGGGCTCGCAGGTGCACTGGCGCGCTCGCTGAGCTCGAAGGCCAGATTGAGCGCGGCCAGCACAGCGATGCGGTCGCGCGCCTTGAGCTTGCCGGCATCTCGGATCTTGCACATGGCCGCATCGACCTTGCCGACCGCATCGCGCAGCCTGTCCTCGCCCCCTTCGGGGCAGCCGAGCAGATAGCTCTGGCCCATGATCTGAACTTCGAGCTGTTTCATGCGCTGGTGTTGGGACGGGCGGTATCGGCCTGGCCATTGGCCGCGCCCGGCAGGCGCTCGAGCAGGGCATCGACCCGGGCCCGCGCCGCGCTCAGCCGCGACTTGAGCGAGTCGCGCTCTTGCGTCAGTGCGCGAACCTGCTCGCTGAGCAGGGCGTTGGTGCGCTGCATCTCCTCGTAGCGCAGGAGCAGCCGCTCAATGCGGTCGGCCAGTTGCTCGAGGGAGGGTGGGGTTGCCATGGCGAAGTCGATTGTAGGGTTTTGGAAAGCTCGGTGCGTACAATCATTTGCGTTGGTGCTCGCGGTGTGGTTCACACGCCGCAGTTCAACGGGAAGCAGGAAGGCCCCGCCGCCCCGCGCATTTTGGTGCTCGGGCGCGTTTGGAGCCCAACCTGCGCTGCCCCCGCAACGGTAAGACGAACGGGTGGTTGGCTGGGCCTTCAAGCCTGGCCGCGCCACCCCGCTGCCCTGATCGAGCCACTGAGCGCCCTGAACAAGCGCTTGGGAAGGCCAGGGCGGTTGCTTTGTCAGCCCGGATACCGGCCAACAAGGTGCAGTGGCGCTTGTCGCGGCTGCGTGACGCCCAAGCACTGGCGGGGAAGCCGGTGAGGGTCTTTGGTCCGGGATGGTTCATCATGAACTTTTTGCACACGCCTGCGCGAACGCTTGCGTTAGGTCTTTCCTTGTCTCTTTGTCTTCCAGTCCTTCATGCGCAGCCGGTGGTGGCGCCATTGAGTGAGGTGGTGGTGACGGCCACGCGGGTGCCGCAGACGCCGGGTGCCCTCGCCGCTGGTGTGACCGTCATCGATGCGGCCGCCATTGAGGCCATGGGCGCGAGCAGCGTCAACGAGGCCATACGTTGGCTGGCTGGCGTACCCGGCCGCACCAGCACTGCCGGCGGCTCCGATCCATCGCTGGATCTGCGCGGCTTTGGCGAGACGGCCGACAGCAACGTCGTGATCCTGGTCGATGGCGTTCGGCAGAACGAGGGAGACTCCAGCGGCACCCAACTGTCGTGGCTGCCGATTGAAAGTGTGCGACGCATCGAGATCCTGCGCGGCAGTGCCGCTGTGCTCTACGGTGAAGGTGCGACGGGCGGGGTGATCCATGTCCTGACCGATGGCCGCCAGGGATCGCCCCGAGCCAAGGCGCAAATCGGAGTGGGGTCTGATCGTCTGCGCCAGGCCAAGGCCTTGCTCTCCGGAGCCGCTGAGCAATGGCGCTGGCAGCTCAGCGCCTCCGCACTCGATGGCGATTTTCATCGCGAGAACTTTGACCGCAGCGAGCGCAGCGGCGCAGCCCGGCTCGACTGGCGCGGCGACGGTGTGCGACTCACCAGTCGGCTGGCTCTGGCCTCGTCCAAAGGCGGCTTGCCCGGTGGCTTGAGCCCCGCCGAGGCTGCGGCCATGCCGTCCAAAAGCTTCAAGCCATTCGATCGCGGCCAGACTGATTCATCCAACCTTCTGCTCTCGGCCCAATTTGATGTGGCCGATTGGCGCGCCGCATTCGACTGGAGCCGACGTCGCTCGGACACTTCGTCGAATTTCGTCTCCGACGACTACCGCTCAGAGGTCGGCATCACCGCCGTGCGCCAGGGCCTGCAAGCCTGGCGCGACTACAGCGGCCTGGGTGCCGTGCTGCGCACCCAGTTGGGTCTCGATACGCAAAGCTGGGACTCGGACCGTGTGAGCAAGGCCGCCTGGGGGGACAGCCAGGCCTGGATACGCCAGCGCTCGCAGGCACTGTTTGTGCGCCAGGAGGCGGCCTGGCTCGAAGGGACCTGGCGCGCCTCGGCGGGCCTGCGGCGCACGCTGGCCGAGCGCAGCGTGACGGGCGCGCAGGCCGGGCGGATCGAGCCAGACAACAACAGCTGGGAGCTCGGTCTGGTGCGTGCGATGCCTGGCCTGGGCGAGCTGTATGGGCGCTGGAGCACCAGTTTCCGATTGCCCAATGCCGACGAATTCAGTTGCTATGTCGGCTTTGCCTCCTGTACGCCCACTGCGGTGAGCTTGCTCAGACCGCAGACGTCTCGCGACCTCGAGTTCGGATGGCGCCAGTCTGATCGGCGTGGCAGCCGTGCACTGCGCCTCTACCGCTCGGATCTGCGCGATGAAATCGGCTTGGATGCGAGTCAGTTCAACAACATCAACTACGACCCCACCCGGCGTCAGGGCCTGGAGTCTGAGTTCAAGTGGAAGCCCGATCGCGCCAGCGAGCTCGGTGCCGTTTTGAACCTGCGCAGCGCACGCTTGGTGCAAGGGCCCTACGCAGGCCGCACGGTGCCGCTGGTGTCTGAACGGACCTTGACGCTCAGCGCAACCCGCACGCTGGACGGCCAGCATACTCTGG
>JBILGP010000104.1:0-6040 GCA_044350985.1 Polaromonas sp.
CCCGACATGTTGACGGCCACTGCGCCGAAATTCTGGGCCCAACGGGCCCAGGGGCCGCCGGCTGCGCGCAGCTTCTTGCCCTTGAGCTCTTCGAGCGTGCTCATCTTCTTGGTGCCCAGGATGGCATAGGAGCCGGTGGACGCCGAGCCCAGATAAACCTGGTTGTTCTTGAGCCGCTCGTCCAGGCATTCCTTGCAAGTGAACATGTACTCGGACATGGCGCCAGCAATGGCCAGTGGGTTATTACCGAGCATGGCCAGCTCGATGGGCAGCTGCGATTCGGGCAGGTCGGCCGGGAACATCTGCAGCACCATGTAGCCACCATCGACCACGCCGTCGCGAACGCCGCCGAAGGTCTGGCTCAAGTTGAGCAAGGAAGCAGGAAACACGCGCACATTGAGTTCGCCGTTGGTGCGCTCACGCAATTGCTTGGCGAAGGCGTCTATTCCGAAATGCGGGGCGCTGTTCTGGCCCACGCCGATGACGATGCGGACCTCCTTGGCCAGGACGGCCGAGGCTCCCATCAGTGACAGCGATGCGCCAACGCACATGCCGATGATCAATTTGCTGAGTTTCATGAAGTCTCCTTCGTGGATGAATATCGCTTGCGGCGATGGGGTTGAGATCGCAGGTTCTGAGGTGGGGGTGGACAGCTGCGGCGACCAGTGGCTCAGGCCACCTCGAACAGACCGGCCGCGCCCATGCCGCCCCCGACACACATGGTGACCATGACAAACCGCACCCCTCGGCGCTTGCCTTCAATCAAGGCGTGGCCTACCAGGCGCGAACCAGTCATGCCGTAGGGGTGGCCAATCGAGATGCCCCCGCCATTGACGTTAAAGAGCTGCGGGTCGATGCCCAGTTGATCGCGGCAGTAAATGGCCTGACAAGCGAAAGCCTCGTTGAGCTCCCACAGACCGATATCCTGCACCTTCAAGCCGTGCTGCTTGAGCAGCTTGGGGACGGCGTAGACCGGGCCGATCCCCATTTCTTCCGGAGGGCAGCCGGCCACGGCCATGCCACGGTAAATGCCAAGCACCGGCAGGCCCTCGCGCTCGGCCAGGCTGTGCTCCATCACGACGCAGGCTGAGGCCCCATCGGAGAGTTGGCTGGCGTTGCCCGCTGTGATGCAGCCGCCTTCAAGCACGGGCTTGAGCGATGCCAGGCCTTGGGCGGTGGTATCCGGGCGATTGCCCTCGTCGGCCGAGAACACCACCTCGCGGTGGCTGACCGTGCCGGTGGCCTTGTCGGTCACTGCCATGCGGGTGGCGAAGGGAACGATTTCATCGGTCAGCCGTCCGGCAGCCTGCGCTGCGGCGGTTCTTTGCTGAGACTCAAGCGAATACTCGTCCTGGGCCTCGCGGCTGATGTCGTACTTGCGCGCCACATACTCGGCGGTTTGCAGCATGTTCATGTAGGCATGGGGCACGCGCCGGGTGACTTCCTCATCCTTGTCACGCATGGCCCAGCTGAAGTAGTCGCTTTGTACTGCACTGATGTTGTCCTGGCCGCCGGCCACCACGATGTCCATGCCATCGACGATCACCTGCTTGGCGGCCGTGGCCACCGCCATCAGCCCAGAGGCGCACTGCCGGTCGATGGTTTGTCCAGGCACGGTCACCGGAAAGCCTGCAGCAAACACGGCGTTGCGCGTGAGGTTCAGGCCGGCCGTACCGCTGGCCAGCACCGTGCCGGCCACCACATCATCGATGCGAGCCGGATCGATGCGCGCCTTCTCGACAGCCGCCTTGAGCACGTGGCCGAGCAAGGTGGGCGATTTGGTGCTGTTGAGCGCACCCTTGAAAGCGCGGCCGATGCCGGTGCGTGCGGTAGAGGCGATGACGGCCTGTCTCATGGTGGTGAACTCCCTGGGCGCTGTAAATGACACGACCGGCTCGCACCGGCGGTGGCTTGTTGCTGATTTTTAACGAGTATACATACCCATGAGTAGTTTTAAAATCCCGTGAGTCTTAGGGATTTCACCAGTGAGCAAATTTTATTTCGGTCAATTTTTCATCGAAACGTGATTAAAATATACTGTCTAGTAGTTAAATCATCCTGTGCGCCCGGCTGTGACCTGGCGCGTCTGTGGGGTCGTGGTCGGCAATGGCAATCAATGAAGTGGACGTCTTGGTGGTGGGCGCCGGTTTCGGCGGCTTGAGGGCTTTGCACGCGCTGCGTGCTCAGGGCAAGAACGTGCAGGTGATCGAGTCCAGCGAGGATGTGGGCGGCGTCTGGCACCACAATGGCTACCCAGGGGCGCGCTGCGATGTCGAGAGCTACGACTACTCCTACAGCTTCTCCAGCGAGTTGGAGCAGGATTGGGTCTGGAGCGAACGTTACGCCACCCAGCCGGAGATCCTGCGCTACATCCACCATGTGGTCGAGCGCTTCGACATGCGAAGGCACATCCGCTTTAACTGCCGCATGGAACGGGCCGAGTACGACGAGCAGGCCGGGCGCTGGTCGGTCACCTGCGCCGACGCCAGCCGCTGGTCGGCCCGCTATCTGCTGCTCGCCGTCGGTCAGCTCTCGGCGCCCAAAGCGCCCCGCTTTGAGGGCCAGGCGCGTTTTGCCGGGCGGGTGATCCACAGCGCCCAGTGGCCCAAGGAGCCTGTGGACTTCACCGGCCAGCGCGTGGCCATCATCGGCACCGGGTCTTCGGGCATGCAGATGACCCCGGTCATTGCACGTCAGGCGGCGCAGCTCACGGTGTTTCAACGCACCCCCAACTACAGCGTGCCGGCGGCCAATGCACCGGTGACGGCCGAGGAGGACCGGCAGGTCAAGGCCGCCTACCGCCAAAGGCGTGAACAGGCCTGGAATTCGCCCACCGGGCTGGGCTTTATGCCCGGCAAGAAGTCCGCCCTGGAGGCCACGCCCGAGGAGCGCGCGGCGGTTTACGAGGCCGCCTGGAACCGCTTGGGCTATGGCTTCGCGCTGACCTACTTCGATATCCTGCTCAACAAGCAGGCCAACGACACGGCGGCAGAATTCATCCGCGACAAGATTGCCTCAGTGATTGAAAAGCCCGAGCTGCGCGACAAGCTCGTTCCGCGCGATCACGCCTTCGCTGCGCGGCGGCCTTCGGTGGACAGTGGCTATTTCCAGGCCTTCAACCGCGATAACGTCAAGTTGGTGGATGTGCGCGAGACGCCGATCGTGGCTTGGACCGAGGCGGGCATCCGCACCACCGAAGCCCAATACACCTTTGACACCATCATCCTGGCCACCGGCTTTGATGCCTTCACCGGCTCCCTGCTCAAGCCCGATATTGTGGGTCGGGGCGGGCTGAGCCTGCGGCAAAAGTGGGCCGAGGGTCCCCTGACCCACCTGGGTGTGGGCACCCACGGCTTTCCCAACTTGCTGGTGCTGGTGGGTCCGGGCAGCCCCTCTTTGCTCTCCAATGTGATGGTCTCGATCGAGGAGCAAAGCGACTGGTTCGCCCGGATGATCGGCCACATGGACGCCCACGGCATCGCAGAAGTCGAGGTCACACAGCGGGCCGAGCAAGACTGGGTGGCGCATGTCAATGCGCGGGCGCGGGAGACGCTCTACCTCACCGCCGACTCCTATTACAACGGCGCCGAAGTGGCGGGCAAGCCCCGGGTCTTCATGCCCTACTCGGGTGGGGTGCGCGGCTATCGCCGGCTGCTGCACAAATGCGCGGACAATGGCTACGAAGGGTTCGAGTTGCGCGACAAGCCCCTGGCCAGGGGTGGACACGCAACCCCTGCGGCAGCTGCCCCTTCGCCCCAGCCGTCTGCACTTGCAGACCCGCCCGCGCAGGCGCTTGCGCCGGCTTGCACCATCCGGACAGATTTCAAGGGAGGGCTCAATGCCTGAATCGATGCGGCCGGGCCGCAAAACTGCGGCGGCCGCTGGCGGCAAGACCCGTTCGGCCGAACCCGTAGCGGGCACTGCCCGGCGGCGCGGACGCCCGCCCCTGGCGCGAGCCGGCACCGACCTTTATGTGCCCGATGACATCCGGGGGGCGGTGGCGCGCCTCAAGCGCGAACGCATCGTGGCCTCTGCGGTGGATCTGTTCTACCGCCAGGGCTACGGCCGCACCACGCTTGAGCAGGTGGCCGATGCGATGGATGTCACCAAGCCGTTTATCTACGCTCACTTCCCGTCCAAGGCCGACTTACTGGCAGAAATCTGCAGCCGGGCCATTCGACACGCCCACGAGGGACTCAACCGCATCTTGTTGCAAGAGGGCACGCACACCGAGCGGCTCGAGCGCATCTTCAAAGAGTTTTTGATGGCGGTGCTGGACAACCAAGCCCATGCGGTGATCTTCAGCCGCGAGGAGACCGAGTTGCGCCAGGCCGACCGCGACTCCATCAACAGCTTGCGCCGAGCCTTCGACCAAAAGCTGGTCAGCCTGCTGGAGGCCGGGGTCGCCGCTGAAGAATTTTCCATCGAAGACATCCCCCTGACTGCCATTGCCATCGGGGGCCTGGTCGGCTGGGCGCCGGTGTGGTATCGCTCCTCGGGCCGCCTGGACATGCAGGAGGTGGCCGACCGCCTGACCGGCTTGGTGCTCAACATGGTGCAGGCCCGCAAGACCAGGGCACGCCGCAACAAGAAGGAGACTGCGTGAACGCGGCGGGGATGCCCAATCATCCAGCCATGGCTGTGGCAGGTGGCGGCACCATGGGGGTGGGCATTGCCTATGTCCATGCAGCGGCCGGCTGGATCACTTTTGTGGCCGAGCCAGACGATGGGCGGGCCTCGGCGCTGCTGGAGACCTTGAAGCAAACCGCCCAAGCGGGTGTGCAGCGCGGCAAGCTCACAGTCCAACAGGCCGCCGCGCTGGTCGATCGGGTGCAGCCGGTCCGCTCACCTGCCGATTTGCCCGAAGGCCTGGACCTGGTGATCGAGAGCGTGCCGGAGCGGCTGGAGATCAAGCAATCGGTTCTGCGCCAGATCGCCGCGCGCGCGCCAGCGCTGATTGCCACCAACACCAGTTCGATATCGATCGACCTGCTGGCCCAGTCGGTCCATGACCCGAGTCGATTTTTAGGCATGCACTTTTTTAATCCGGTGTGGTCCTTGCAACTGGTCGAGCTCGTCAGCGGAGAACTCACCGACCCGCAGACGATTGCCCAGGCGCGCCAATACGCTCAATCCCTGGGCAAGCAGACCATCTTGGTGCGCAACGTTCCCGGCTTTGCCACCAGCCGCCTGGACCTGATTGCCTCACTGGAGGCGATGCGGATGGTGCAAGACGGTGTGGCCAGCGCCCACGACATTGACCTGGCCGCCACCGTGGCCTATCGCCACCCGATGGGGCCGTTGCGCCTTTCTGATGTGGTGGGTCTGGATGTTCGGCTCGACATTGCCCGGCAACTGGCCAGCACCCTGGGTGAGCGCTATGCACCGCCGCGCATCCTTGAGGAGATGGTGGCCCGCGGCGAGCTCGGTCGCAAGTCGGGCAAGGGCTTTTTCGATTGGGCGGCCGCCACCTGAGATTTCATTTTTCTTGTACTGCACTGCTTCATGTCCACGATTTTTTCTTCCTCTCTGGTCGACACGGCCGAACATCACCCCATGCTGCGCGACAGCGTGGCCAAGCTGGCCGGCCGCTTCGGTCGCCGCTATTTTCAGGACGTCTACAAGCGCAGGGCCAAGCCCGACGAGCTGTGGCAGGCCCTGGGAGAGGCAGGCTTTCTGGGCGTTCATGTCGCCGAGCAATACGGCGGCGGCGGCAGTGGCTTGGCCGATTACAACGTCATCGTGGAGGAGGTCGCAGCCCAGGGCTGCCCTATTTTGTCGCTGGTGATCAACTCCATCTGCTCGCCCATCATCGAGCAGCACGGCAGTGCGGCGCTCAAGCAGCAGTGGCTGCCGGGCCTGGCCAAGGGCAGCCGGCGACTGTCGTTTGCCATCACCGAGCCCAATGCAGGAACCAACACGCACAAGGTCACCACCACCGCCCGGCGTGAAGGCACGGATTGGGTGATCAATGGCAACAAGTACTGGACTTCCGGCCTGGATGAGGCCGATGCGGTGATGGTGGTTTGCCGCACCGACC
>JBILGP010000105.1:0-6009 GCA_044350985.1 Polaromonas sp.
GGTGGCCGTGTGCGACAAGGCCTGGCTCACGCAGGCCGTCGAAACCCTGAACGCGGCCGGCCGCAGCGCCCAGCGCATCGTGCCCGAATTCGAGCCTGGCACGCCAAGCTGGCAGGTGCTGGGGCCCGAGCAGGCGGCGCATCTGGTGCTTACCGGCGACGACGGCGTGCAGGTGCTGCCCCTGCCCGAGCCACTGGCCGAATCACTGAGCGCCTGGACGCGCCAGGCCGACGGGCCGGAACCGGCGCTCGCGCCAGCACTTTGGGCCGAGCCGGCCGTGGCCGATGCGGTCGAGCAGGCCCTGGGCCGGCCGGCGGGCTTGCTGCCGCTGGCCCAGCGGCTGCGCCACGCGCTCGAGTCGCAATGGAACCTGGCCCAATTTGACTTGAGCGCCAGCGCCTCTAAGCGCCTGCGTCAGCGCGCCCTGCGCGGCTGGAACCACTGGCGCCAGGCGCCGGCCTGGCGACCCATGCGCTGGGGCTTGGGCGCCTTGCTGCTGCTGCAGCTTGTGGCGGTGCAGACCTGGATCTGGCGCCAATCGGCCCAGCCTCAGCAAGAAGAAATGAAGGCCATCTTGCGCAGCAGCTTCCCGCAGGTGACGTTGGTCATCGATCCTCTGCTGCAGATGCAGCGCGAGGTCGAGCAGTTGCGGCGTGCCAGCGGCACCGCCAGCGCCGGCGACCTGGCGGTGATGCTGTCCGTGCTGGCTGAAGGCAATGCACCGCCGCCACGCCGGCTGGACTATTCGGCCGGGCAGTTGCAGCTCAACGACTGGCCGCTTGAGCCAGCGCGAGCGGCGCAGCTGCAGTCGACCCTGGCGCTGCGCGGCTACCAGTTGCAGGCCAACGGCGCGCAGTGGCTGATGAAGGTCAAGACGCCATGAGCGCCCCCAACGCCCTGAACGCCCTGCCCGTTCGCCTGCGCATCGGCCGGCTCTGGCAAGCGCGCGCGCCGCGCGAGCGCATGCTCATCGCGCTGGCCCTGTTCGCCCTGGCTGCGCTCGTGCTGTGGCACACCACCGTCGCACCCGCCTGGCGCCTGTGGAGCCGGCCAGCGGCGCTGGTGCAAGCGCCCGAACAAGCCCTGGCCCACATGCGCCAGCTGCAGACCCAGGCGCAGACGCTGCGCCAGCAGCCGCGCATGAACACCGCCCAGAGCCGCCAGGCCATCAGCCAGTCGGCGCAGGCGCTCGGTGCCAGGCTCAGCGGCGAGCAAGGCCAGAGCCTGCTGATCGAGCTGCCCGCCACCAGCGCCGCTGCCGTCTTTGGCTGGCTCGAAACCCTGGGGCCGGAAACCGGCGCCCGGGTGGTGCAGGCCTCCTTGCAGCAGGCCGAGCCGGGACTCTGGAGCGGCCGCATCACGCTGGAGCTGCCATGAACGCGGCTTTGTCCCTATCGCGCGGCCAGCGCAAGGCAGCAGCGACGCGTGCGGGCCGCGCGCCCTGGACGCTGGCCTTACTGGCGCTGCTGCTCGGAGCCATCGTGGGCGTGCTGATCTACGCACCGGCGCGCTGGCTCGAGCCCTGGGTGGCGCGCAGCGGTCACCTGCAACTCATCGACAGCCGGGGCACCGTCTGGTCGGGCTCGGCGCGGCTGGTGCTCAGCGCCGGCGCAGGCAGCCGCGATCGCGCCGTGCTGCCCGAGCGCGTCCAATGGCGACTCGGCCTGCAAGGGGCCGGCCTGCGGCTGCACCTGCACGCCACTTGCTGCATGCAAGAGGCGATGCAACTCGTGCTGTCGGCGCCCGAAGGTCGGCCCCAGCTCACCCTGGCCGCGCACCAGTCGCTTTGGCCGGCAGAGCCTCTGGCCGCGCTTGGCACGCCGCTCAACACCCTGCGCCCATCGGGCCGCCTGCTGCTGCGCACCCAAGCCCTGCAGTGGCGCTGGCAGGACCAGCGCCTCGAGCTGGGCGGACGCGCCAGCCTGGAGCTGCAGGACTTCGCCTCGGCCCTGTCGACGCTCAAGCCCATGGGGCACTACCGCATCGAGTTTCAAGGCGGCTCGCAGCCCACTTTGAGCCTGCAGACGGTGCAAGGCGCGCTGCAGTTGCAAGGCCGCGGGCAGTGGCAGGGCGGCCGCCTGCGCTTTGAAGGCCAGGCCAGCGCCCAGCCCGATTACGAAGCGGCGCTGAGCAACGTGCTCAACATCATCGGACGGCGCAGCGGCGCGCTGTCCCTCATCTCTATCGGTTAAGGCTCCCCATGCAACGCATCCCTGCCCTCACCACGGCCCTGATCGGCCTGAGCCTGCTCGGCCCCCTGTGGGCGCAGAGCCGACCCAGCCCCACAGCCACGCCCAGCACGGGATCGGCTGCCAACGCCAGGCCCTCCGCCACCCCAAGCGCCACCCCAAGCGCCACCCCCAACGCCGCGCCAGGCGCCGCCACAAGCACCCCAGCGCGCCGGGCGCCAGGCACACCCGCCCCTGCGGCGCCCGCGCGGGCAGCCGAGCAGTTGGTCACGCTGAGCTTTAACAACACCGAAATCGGCGAGGTCGCACGCGCTGTGGCCCTGATCACCGGGCGCAGCGTCGTGCTCGATCCACGCGTCAAGGGCACCATCACGCTCAACACCGACCGCCCCGTGAGCAAGGCAGCGGCCTACAGCCAGTTTCTGGCCGCCCTGCGCCTGCAAGGCTTTGCCGTGGTCGAGACCGCTGGCTTGTACAAGGTGGTGCCCGAAGCAGAGGCCAAGCTGCAAGGCGGCGGCGTGATTGAAACCACGCCCAGCGGGCCGGGCAGCCAGATCGCCACCCAGATCTTTCGCTTGCAGCATGAAAGCGCCAACAACCTGGTGCCCGTGCTGCGGCCGCTGATCAGCCCCAACAACACGATCAACGTCAACACCGGCAACAACTCGCTGGTCATCACCGACTACAACGACAACCTGCAGCGCATCGGCCGCATCGTGGCCGTGCTGGACGTGCCCAATGCCAGCGATCTGGAGATCATCACGCTCAAGCACGCGATTGCCTCGGACGTGGCGCCGCTGCTGACCCGCCTGCTGGAATCGCAAAGCTCGGCCCCAGGCGCCGCGCAAGGGGCGGGCGACACCAGCTACCGCACCACGGTGCTGGCCGAGCCGCGGGCCAATGCGGTCATCATCCGCGCGGCCAACCCGGCCCGCGCCGCGCTCGCGCGCAGCTTGCTCGAGCGGCTGGATCAGCCAGGCAGCCAGGCCGGGCCGGCCGGCAACATCCATGTGGTCTATCTCAAGAACGCCGAGGCCACCAAGCTGGCCACCACGCTGCGCGCGGCCATGGCCGCCACCGACAGCCGATCGGGTGGCTCAGCCCCCGCAGCCGCGCCCAGCAGCCCGCCCGCTGGCGCAACCGGCTCCAGCGCCTCTGCAGCGAACCAGCCCAACACGGGCGGCATGATCCAGGCCGACCCGACCACCAATGCCCTGATCATCAGCGCGCCCGAGCCGCTGTACCGACAACTGCGCGCCGTCATCGACCAGCTCGACACCCGGCGCGCCCAGGTGCTCGTCGAGAGCCTGATCGTGGAGGTGCGGGCCGACAAGGCCGAAGAGTTCGGCATCCAATGGCAGGGCCCGATCGGCAACCGCGGCGACGGCACCATCGGCTTTCTGGGAACCAATTTCGGCACAGGCGGCAACAACATCCTGACCCTGCAAAGCCAGGCGGCCAGCGGCAATGTTCTGCCCGGCCGGGGCTTTAACTTTGGCGCAGTCAACCGCACCGGCGGCGTCTACACCCTGAGCCTGCTGGGCCGATTCCTGCAAGAAAGCGGCGACGGCAACATCTTGTCGACTCCGACCTTGCTGACCCTGGACAACGAAGAGGCCAAGATCGTGGTGGGCCAGAACGTGCCCTTTGTGACCGGTCAGTACACCAGCGGCAACAGCGGCAATGCCGGCAACGTCAACCCCTTCCAGACCATCGAGCGCCGTGACGTCGGTTTGACCCTGCGCGTCAAACCGCAAATCAGTGAAAACGGCACCGTGCGGCTGCAGATTTACCAAGAAGTCTCGAGCATCTCGCCGGCCGTCAGCAGCAGCGGTCTGATCACCAATAAACGATCGATCGAATCGAACGTGATCGTGGAAGACGGCAACATCGTCGTGCTCGGCGGCTTGCTGCAAGACGAGTTCTCCGGCAATTCCGACAGGGTTCCGGGGCTGGCCGACATTCCCCTGCTCGGCCACCTGTTTCGCAGCGAAGCTCGAAAACGCAGCAAAAGCAACCTGATGGTCTTCCTGCGGCCCGTCGTGGTGCGCGATGCCAACGCCACGCAGTCTCTTTCAATCGACCGCTACGACCTCATGCGCGGGCTGCAGCAAAGCGCTCAGCCGCAGCCGAGCGCAACCTTGCAGTTACAAGGCGCGCCGGTGCTGCCGCCCGTCACGCCCACGGCGCCGGGCCAAAGCCCAAGCACCGCACCGCTGTGGCGCCCCAGCTTGCCCGGTGCAACGGGCAACACCACAAGACCGGCGGCACCAGCGACACCGGCAGCGCCAGCGGCCATTCCGCAAGGGCAGTAAGGGCATGCGCTACCTGCTGCCCTATGCCTTTGCGCGCAGCCACCAGATGCTGCTCGTGGAGGAATCAGGCCGCCTCACGCTATGGCTGAGCAGCCGCAGCAACCGGCAAGCGCTGGCCGAGGTGCTGCGCCAGCACGGTCACGGCGACATCCGGCCCGAGCTGCACCACCTGCCCGAGCCGGAGCTGAGCCAGCGCATCAGCAGCGCCTATGCGCAAGGCGAGTCCAGCGCCGCCGCCGTGGCCAGTGAGGTGCAATCGGACGTCGATCTGTCTCGCATGATGCAGGAGCTGCCGGCGGTCGAGGACCTGCTCGAGATGGCCGATGATGCGCCCATCATCCGCCTGCTCAACGCCCTGCTCACCCAGGCCGCGCGCGAGGGTGCCAGCGACATCCACATCGAGCCCTACGAGCGCCACTCCTCGGTGCGCTTTCGCGTCGACGGCGGCCTGCGCGAGGTGGTGCAACCGCACCGCGCGCTGCACGCCGCGCTGATCTCGCGCCTGAAGATCATGGCCGAACTCGACATCGCCGAAAAGCGGCTGCCGCAAGACGGCCGCATCTCGCTGCGCATCGGCAGCCGCGCGCTCGATGTGCGCGTCTCCACCCTGCCCAGCGCCCACGGCGAGCGGGCGGTGCTGCGACTGCTCGACAAATCCGGGCCGCGCCTGCGCCTGCCCGACGTCGGCATGCAGGGCCAGACGCTGGACCGCCTGGAGGGCCTGATCGCTCAGCCGCACGGCTTGATCCTGGTGACCGGGCCCACCGGCTCGGGCAAGACCACCACCTTGTATGCGGCGCTCGGCCAGCTCGATGCGACGCGCAGCAACATCATGACGGTCGAGGACCCGATCGAGTACGAGCTGCCCGGTGTCGGCCAGACCCAGGTCAACCCACGCATCGAGCTCGATTTTGCGCGGGCGCTGCGCGCCATCTTGCGGCAAGACCCGGACATCATCATGATCGGCGAGATCCGCGACTTTGAAACCGCGCAAATCGCAATCCAGGCCTCGCTCACCGGCCACCTGGTGCTGGCCACGCTGCACACCAACGACGCGGCCAGCGCCGTCACCCGGCTGGGCGATATGGGCATCGAGCCCTTTTTGCTCAGCTCGTGCCTGCTCGGCGTGCTGGCCCAGCGCCTGGTGCGCAAGCTGTGCCGCTCGTGCGCCGGCCAGGGCTGCGAGGCCTGCGGACACAGCGGCTACAGCGGCCGCACCGGCATCTTCGAGCTGTTGCTCACCGATGACGCCATACGCGGGCTCATTCACGACCGCGCTGCCGAGGCGAGCATCCGCGGTGCCGCGATCGCAGCGGGCATGACGCTCATGCGCGACGACGGGCAAAGGCTGGTGCAAGCGGGGGTGACCTCGCTCCAAGAGCTCGTGCGGGTCACGCGCGACTGAACGGCCCGTCCACACCATGCCCGCCTTTTCTTACGAAGCGGTCGATGCGCAAGGCAAGAGCAGCCGCGGCGTGATCGAGGCCGACTCGGCCCGCGCCGCA
>JBILGP010000106.1:0-5963 GCA_044350985.1 Polaromonas sp.
GAGCGCGAGGTCAACAAAGGTCGGCAGCGCTGATTGTTTTGAACAGGTTTTGCTATGAACACTCCCATCATCAGCTTTGAGAAGGTCAACAAGTGGTACGGCAACGACTTCCACGTCTTGCGTGACATCGACCTGAGCGTGGCCAAGGGCGAGCGCATCGTGATCTGCGGCCCCTCCGGTTCGGGCAAGTCGACCTTGATCCGCTGTATCAACCGGCTCGAAGAGCATCAACAAGGCCGTCTGGTGGTCGACGGCATCGAGCTGTCCGACGATGTCAAGGCGATCGACACCGTGCGCAAGCAAGTGGGCATGGTGTTTCAGCAGTTCAACTTGTTTCCGCACCTGACCGTGCTCGAGAACCTCACGCTCTCGCCGATGTGGGTGGGCAAGCTGCCCAAGAAGGAGGCCGAGGAGCGCGCCATGGCCCAGCTTGAGCGGGTGCGTATTGCCGAGCAGGCGGCCAAATACCCCTTGCAGCTCTCAGGCGGGCAGCAGCAACGGGTGGCCATTGCCCGGGCCCTGTGCCTGACGCCCAAGATCATGCTCTTTGATGAGCCCACCTCGGCGCTCGATCCGGAGATGATCAAGGAGGTGCTCGACGTCATGATCGAGTTGGCCAACCAAGGCATCACCATGCTGTGCGTGACGCACGAGATGGGTTTTGCCAAAGCGGTGGCCGATCGCGTGATCTTCATGGACCAGGGGCAGATCGTGGAGCAAAACACGCCCGATCAGTTCTTCAACCATCCCCAGACCGACCGCGCGCAGGACTTCCTGTCCAAGATTTTGGGTCACTGAGACCGCAGCGGGCCCGCTGCGTGCGCGGTTTCGACGCGCATGGCCAGGCCGGCCTCAGCGGCTGGCCAGGTAGCGTTTGCGCCACAGAATGCCGATCACGGCCAGAGCCGCCGTGACCATGCCCCCGATCGCCCACCACAAGCCGGCGCTGTTGTGAATGGCCGGCATGAATTCGAAGTTCATGCCGAAAAAGCCGGTGATGAAGTTCAACGGCAGAAAGACCGCGGTCAGTGCGGTCAGCGTGCGCATGATTTGATTGGCGCGATGGCTCTGCGCTGAAAAATGCATTTGCACGGCCGCCTCGGTGCTGTGTTCGAGCCGCTGGACATGCCGCACCACCCGTTCGATGTGCTCGAGCACATCGCGCGAGCGCACCTTGAGCAGATCGCGTTCGCGCTGCACCGCGGGTGAGGGATCGTCCGGCCACGCTTGGAGCGCATCGATCCAGTCTTGCACCGCGCTGCGTTGGTCCTCGCAGATCTCGTCGAGCTTGTGCAGGGTGATGCGCGCATCGAGCACGGCGCTCCAGTTGGCAAAGCGGGTGGCCGGATCGAGCAGTTCGGCCTGCCAGTGGTCGAGCTGCCGGTTGAGCTCGCGGCGCAGGTCCAGGTACTGGTCCACCATCTGGTTGATCAGGCGCAGCATCAGATCGGCCGCGCTGGTGGGCAGCTGTGCACCGGCACTGCGGCCGCCTTGCGAGCCGGCCTCGAGCAGGCGCGCGGCATAGCTGTCGCGCACGCTCGTGTCGTCCGGATGCACGGTCAGCAACACGCGGTCGAACAGGGCCATGCCCACCGGGCTGGTGTCGATGCGGCGCAGGATGACGGGGCCGCGGGCCTTGCGCCGGCCATTTCTTTCGGCAAGAGCCGGGTCCGCACCGGCCGTCGTGCGCCAAGTGCTCAGACGCCTGAAGACCAGCAGGTCGTACTGGGCGGTGTAGTCGTAGCCCGAGGGCAGCTGCAGGTTCAGCAGATCGGCCACATGCAGCTCGACGAGCTGGTGGCCGCACAGCCGCTGCAGGGTTTGCTGCACCTGCTCGAGTTGCTGCTGCAGCGCGTCGCGGCCGATGGCCAGCCAGACAAAACCCTGCTCGGGCAGCTGCTCGGGCCAGTCTAGGCTTTCGCTGACTTGCTGGGCAGCGATGTGAAAGATGCGCAGTGGTGGGGCGGGCGTGTTCATGGCGTGCTGGGCCGTGTGTGCTTGAACGTGGCACGACCCAGTGTGCCATGGGGGCCAGCAAGCGGCTGGGCTCAGCCGCGCAGCTTGCGCGCCACGTCCAGTGCGAAATAGGTCAGGACGCCGTCTGCGCCGGCGCGCTTGAAGGCCAGCAGGCTTTCCATCATGACCGCGTCATGGTCGAGCCAGCCGTTTTGGGCGGCAGCCTTGAGCATCGCGTACTCGCCCGAGACTTGGTAGGCAAAAGTGGGCACCTTGAATTCGTCTTTTACCCGCCGCACCACGTCCAGGTAGGGCATGCCGGGCTTGACCATCACCATGTCGGCGCCTTCGGCGATGTCCATCGCCACTTCCTTGAGTGCCTCGTCGGTGTTGCCTGGGTCCATCTGGTAGACCTTTTTGTCGGCTTTGCCCAAGTTGCCGGCCGAGCCGACCGCGTCGCGGAAGGGGCCGTAGAAGGCGCTGGCGTATTTGGCGCTGTAGGCCATGATGCGGGTGTGGATGTGGCCCTGGGCCTCCAGTGCCTGGCGGATGGCACCGATGCGCCCGTCCATCATGTCGCTGGGCGCCACGATATCGACCCCCGCGGCGGCTTGGTTCAGTGCTTGCCTTGTCAGCATGGCCACTGTCTCTTCATTAAGGATGTAGCCGGTCTCATCGAGCAGCCCATCTTGGCCGTGGCTGGTGTAGGGGTCGAGGGCGACATCTGTCATCACGCCGAGTTCGGGGAAGTTTCTTTTGAGCTCGCGCACCACCCGCGGCACCAGGCCGCCGGGGTTGGCCGCTTCGCGCCCATCGGGCGTCTTCAGGCTGGCGTCGATCACGGGAAACAGCGCCATGACGGGGATGCCCAGCCGCTGGCACTGCTCGGCCACCGGCAGCAGCAGGTCCAGCGAGAGGCGCTCGACACCGGGCATGGAAGCCACCGCCTGACGCTGTCCGACCCCGTCGGTGACGAAGACCGGGTAAATCAGGTCATGGACGGAGACGGCATGTTCACGCACCAGGTTGCGGGTGAAGCTGTCGCGGCGCAGCCGGCGTGGGCGGCCTGCGGGAAAGGCGGCGTAGGAAGTCATGTAGAAATTGTGCCAAATAAAGTTGACAAAATCACCTGCCTAAGCAAAGTTTACGAACCCCCGCCGTCGCGAGGAGCGCAGTGACGGTGCGATCCCTAAGCGGCTGATGGATCGACGTCTTGTTGGATCGCCAGCTTGGCTCGTCGGCACGGATGGGGCACTACACTTGCGCCCATGCTGTGGGTCAAAGCCTTGCACATCGTGTTCGTGGCCAGTTGGTTTGCCGGTCTGTTTTATCTGCCGCGCATTTTTGTCAACTTGGCCATGGTGCCCGCCGGCAGCGATGCCGAGCGCGATCGCCTGCTGCTCATGGCGCGCAAGCTGCTGCGCTTTACCCACATCCTGGCGGTCCCGGCTCTCGTGCTCGGGCTGGTGCTGTGGTGGGGCTATGGCATAGGCTGGGGCGCTGGCAGTGGCTGGATGCATGCCAAGCTCGCCGTGGTGCTCCTGACTTTGGCGTATCACCACCAGTGCGCGCGTCTGCTGCGCGTGTTTGAGCAGGGGCACAACGTGCGCAGCCATGTCTGGTTTCGCTGGTTCAACGAGCTGCCCGTGCTGTTCATGCTGGCGGCCGTGGTGCTGGTGGTGGTCAAGCCCTGGCAGGCTTGAGCCGGGCCGGCCTAGGCTCTGACGCCCTGATGCCCTGATGCCCTGATGTCGGCGAGCGACCGATCCACTTCCACCTGGCCCTTGGCCCTCGCGCTGGCCTGTCTGGTGGCCTACGCCAGCCTCTACCCATTTGACAACTGGCGCAATCAGGGGCTGCCCGTCTGGGCCTTCTTGAGCGCGCCGCTGCCGCGTTACTGGACCGGTTTCGATGTGGCGGTCAATGTCCTCGGTTACAGCCTTTTGGGTTTTCTACTGGCTTTGGCGGTCATGCGCGGCACCGATTGGGGCTGGCCGGTGATGCTGGCCAGCCTGGGGGCGGCGCTGTTGTCCCTGTCGATGGAAATGCTACAGGGTTTCCTGCCCTCGCGCGTGCCGTCCAACCTGGACCTGGCCCTCAATGCCCTGGGCGCCTGGCTCGGTGCCTTGGCCGCTTATCTTCTCGAGCGTCTGGGGGCGCTGCAGCGCTGGGGCCAGTTCAGGCGGCGTTGGTTCACTGGTCAGACGCGCGGGCCGCTGGTGCTACTGGCCTTGTGGCCGCCGGCCTTGCTGTTTCCGCTGACGGTGCCTTTTGGGCTGGGCCAGGTGATGCAGCGGCTCGAAGAGGGGCTGGGCAGCGCGCTGGTCGGCACGCCCTTTTTGGATTGGTTGCCGGTGCGCGAGGTCGAGCTGCAGCCCATGCTCAGCGGCTCCGTGGTGCTGTGCGTGGCCCTGGGCCTGCTGGTGCCGGTGTTGCTCGGTTACGCCATCGTCCGTTGGCCCTGGCAGAAGCTGGTCGTGCTGGCCTTGGCGTTTGGGTTTGGGGTGGCGAGCACGGCCCTGTCTTCGGCCTTGAGTTTTGGGCCGGAGCACGCCTGGGCTTGGCTCGATGGGCCGGTGCGCATGGGGCTGGGCCTGGGCTTGCTGGCCGCCGGTCTGGCTCTGCTCTTGCCGGTGCGCGGTGCAGTGGCGCTGGCTTTGCTGGGACTGGGGGTGCAGCTGACTTTGCTCAACCAGGCGGCAGTCGACTCCAATTTCGAGCACACCCGCCAGATTTGGGAGCAGGGGCGTTTTGTGCGCTTTAACGGGCTGACGGAGTGGCTGGGCTGGCTGTGGCCTTTTGCCGCTCTGGCCTATGCCCTCATGCGGTTGTCGGCCCCGGCGGCCAGGGCGGGCCGCGACGAACTTTAGAATCGGCGGTCATGACCACCCCGGGCCCCAGCGAGCCGCCTGTCTCCTACTACAGGCACCATGTTTTCTTTTGCCTCAATGAGCGCAGCAATGGGGAAAACGCCTGCGGCCATCATGGGGCGCAGCAGGCCTTCGATCGCTGCAAGTCGCAGGTCAAGGCAGCCGGGCTGGCCGGCCCGGGCGGCGTGCGGGTCAACAAGGCTGGCTGCCTGGATCGCTGCGCCGGCGGGCCTATGCTGGTGATTTATCCGCAAGGCACCTGGTACACCTATGTCGATGGCCAGGACATCGATGAAATCGTCGAGTCGCATTTGCGTCGCGACCAACCCGTCGAGCGCCTGCTCACGCCGCCTTCGGTCGGCCGCTGAGTCCTGCCGATCATGAACGCCCAGACCCGCAGGTCGCTCATCGAGGGCCCGGCCGGCGAGATCGAGGTCGCGATCGATGCGGCCCAGGGCCTGCGTCGGGGCGTGGCCGTGATTTCCCATCCCCACCCCCTGTTTGGAGGCAGCCTGGACAACAAGGTCGTGCAGACCTTGGCGCGCGCGTTCAGCCAATCGGGTTGGGACAGCGTGCGCTACAACTTTCGCGGCGTTGGCGCCAGCCAGGGGGTCTATGACGAGGGGCGTGGCGAGTTGCTCGACCTGCTGGCGCTGATCGAGCGGCTGCAGCCTGAAGGCGCTTTGGCGCTGGCTGGTTTTTCGTTTGGCGCTTTCGTGACCAGCCTGGCACTGGCCCCTTTGCTCGAGCGCCGCCCGATCGACAAGCTGGTGCTGGTGGGCACGGCGGCCAGTCGCTTTGCCGTGGCGCCGATCCCGCTGGCCAGCCACGAGCGCACCCTGGTCATCCATGGGGAGGTTGACGACACCGTGCCGCTTTCGGCGGTGATGGACTGGGCTCGTCCGCAGTCGCTGCCGGTGATGGTCTTGCCCGGGACGGGCCACTTCTTTCATGGACAATTGCCGCTGCTCAAGTCGCTGGTGGTGCGCCATCTGAGCGCTTGAGGCCGGCGTTGGGGCCGGCCCTGCCCCGATCACCTCTGACCCCCCCCTCTGCCCATGCTCCTGCGTTTGATCGTCCTGACCGCCGCGCTGTGCGCGGCCAGCCTGCAGCCCGTGCTCGCCCAGCTGCCGCGCG
>JBILGP010000107.1:0-5961 GCA_044350985.1 Polaromonas sp.
CTTGCCCAAGGCAAAGCATATGTTCAGAGCAATCAGCATTTGCAACCTGGACAGCCGAGCAAGCCCTGCAAAGAGGACCATGAACGGAGCGCCGACGTTCAGAGCCGCCTCGGTGACGCCCGCAAGCAGGCCAAACCACGGAGCGCGGCGCACGCTGACCGCAGGGCTTGCACTGACCCAGCGGCTCTGGATCAGGGGCAGCACGACACTGAACAAGATCAATGCTGCCAGCAGCAGGAGCGAGACTTGCTGGGGCAGCGAAACCTGCAGAGCGACGCCCAGTGCAGCGCCCGTCACGATCCCGGGCAACACTGTCCAGGGGATGCCGGAGGTGTGTAGATACGGGCGGTTGACCGCAAGCCAGTACAGGGCCAGAACAAGCAAGGGGACTGCCGCCACCATCACCGCAGTCTGGTAATCGAGAAACAGCGCCAGCAGTGGTGTCGCGATCATGGCAAAGCCCAGGCCGAACACGCCTTGTACAAATGCCGCCAGCGCGAGAACCAACAAGGCTGCAGTAACCTGCAGCTCGTTCACTTGTCGGCTGCTGCTTGCACTGGCTTCACAGCACCACCCGCTCGCGCACGGCGCGTGCCGCGTCGTTTAGGCGGGCAACCGCGCGGGGCATGTCCACATTCAGGACGCGGCCGCCTTCGACGATTGTGACCCCGTCAACGATCACACGATCCACGTCATCGCCCGAGGCCGAGAGGACCAGAAACTTGAAGGGATCGTAAACCGGCGCGGCTTTGAAGGTGTCCGTGCGCACGAACACGATGTCGGCCTTGCAGCCCACCGCCAGGCGTCCGAGGTCGGGCCGGCCCAGAGCGTCGGCGCCGCCCACTGTGGCCATGGTGAACACGTCATGCGATGGGGCGACGCTGACCGAGTGCTCTACGATGCGGCAGACTGTGGCCGCCATGCGCATGTCGTTGAACAGGTCGAAGGGAAAGGTATCGGTCCCGATGGACTGGCGGATCCCCAGCTGCTTGTATTTCTCGATCGAGTTGATCACCCCGCCGCGCCTTGCCTTGACCCAGGGCAGGTGCACCACGGTGGTCTGTGAGTCGCGCAGAGCCGCCACCTCGCGGGGCTCTAGAGAGGCCATGTTGCCGTCGGCCGTCATGATCTGACCATGACCAATGAGCACGTCAGGCCCGAGCATGCCCGTGCTGTGCATGTAGTCCACTGTGGTCATGCCGTGCTGGCTGCGGATGCGCTCGTATTCGTTGGGCGATTGGCCTGCATGAACCTGAATCAGAAGCTTGTGCGCATCGGCAGCTTCGCGCGCCTGGCGCAGCATGGCTGGGTCGCAGGTGTCGATCTGGCCTGGTGCGAGCATGGTGCGCAGCCGTCCATCGAACTTGCCATCCCAGCCGACGCAAAAGTCCACGCAGTCCCGAAATCTCTTGCGCCCATTGTCTGGATAGGCCTCGTACCAGACCTTGCCACCCGGGGCGTGCCCATAGTGCATGGCCCGAAACCGCGGCGCTGAGTAGCAGCGCAGTCCCACCCGTATCCCCGTCTGTGCGACCTGTTCGGTGATGGCGATGTCGCCATCACCACCGACCTCATAGTCATAACCCAACTCGACCACCGTGGTGGAGCCCGTGCGAGCGAGTTCAGCGAAGGCGCATTCGGCAGCGATCACCTGCGACTCGGGGTCAATCGCATGCCGTACGGCAGGCAGCATCTTGTAGAGCGTGCCGTAGTTGGTTTCCTTGGCCTGGCTGCTGATGTTGCTGCTCTCTTCCAAATAGCCCTTTGTGAACATCGTGTCAGTGACGTGCAGGTGCGTGTTGACCAGACCTGGCATCACGATCCTGCCCTGGGCGTTGATACGAATGTCATCAGGGCCAGGGACCAGGCCGTTGGCAGATCCAACATGGACGATAAGGTCTTTTTCGATGACCACAACCGCACCTTCTAGCACCTGATGCCGACCGTCGATCCATGCAATCACGACGCCGTTTTCAATCCAAGTCTTCATATTGGTCTCTGATGGTTGTATCTCAGATAGCGAGCCTGCCGGGGCCGACGCGTGGGTCAGGCCTGCCCCCATCGCTGACTGCCAGCACCACGAGAATCTCGTCTGGTCGTGGTGCATCTTCTATGCCGATGGTGATGGTGTCGAGCTCGTTGAAGCTCCACACGTTGTCCTTGTGCCCAAGGGGAACGTCGATACGGCTGCCTGCCGAGGCGACCTTGCAGGTTGACGCAATGATGGCCTCGCCGCCACCGACGGCTGCACGCATTGCCTTGCCCAGCTTGGGATGCAGCAGCGCAGCGCCGTGTTCCAGATCGCCGTTGACGCCTACGATGGCGGCCTTGCCGTAGGCAACAGCCGCCCCTGCCAGAAGCGCGACAGCCTGCGGGTAGTAGCGCTCGGCAAGCAAGGGGCTCAGGTCGATCAGGACATCCAGGCTGCCTGATTGACCAGATGCCAGTGGGTTGGTGATGACCATGGCCACCACGGCCCGCGTCACGGGCCTCGGTGCGGGGTTGTTCGCCTCTGCGAGGATGGTTTCGCGCAGCAGCCAAATTTTGCGTGGTGTCATTGCATCTGCCTTGCCCCGGACTGCTGTCCGGTCCATTGCTCAAAGCGCGCGCCCAGCGCGCGCAGGCTCGCCTCCGCGCCAGCGCGCGCTACCAGGGAAATGCCAAATGGCAATCCGTCATCGCGCAGCCGGGAAGGCACGGAGATGGCGCACAGATCCAGCGGCCCCACGCCATAGGTGTAGAAGCCGACCTCTGCATTGCGCGTGATTGGGTCGGCGAGCATCTCACTGACCCGAAATGGCCTGGGTACCGTGGGCGTGACGACCACGTCGATCCCATCGAGCATGGAGGCAACCTGGCGACGCAGCGCAGATAGGCGGTAGTGCGCCTGAAAGGCTTCCACGGCGCTGTAGCGCCTCGCCCGTGTCAGGATCGATGCCACCGCAGGCACAAGATCTTGTGCGCAGCGGTCCAGTACTTCGCCATAGCTGGCGGCCCGCTCGGCAACGAGTGCGCTTTCAAAAATGAGCTGACCGGCCTCGTGAAACGGCTCGAAGTCAAACACGCATGGCGTCCCCCCCAGGCTGCTCAGCCCGGCGACGGCCCGTTGGAAGTCTGCGGCCGACTGCCTGTCGCCAAAAAACTCCAGACGCTCGGGGATGGCGAAGCGAAAAGTCTGCGGAAAGTCCGGTTTCAAAGGTATGCCATCTGCATCTGCACGCGACACGGGATCGTCTATGTCCCGCCCAGCAATGGCCTCCAGTACAGTGAACGCATCATCGACCGTCAGCGCAAACACGGGGATGCAGTCAAACATTCGGTTGTTGTAGACCATTCCGCGGGTGCTGACCAGACCGATGGTGGGCCTTAGTCCGACGATGTTGTTCAGTGCTGCAGGCACGCGTCCCGAACCGCCCGTGTCCGAACCCAGCGAGAAGCTCACCAGGCCCGCAGCCACGGCGACGCCAGAGCCCGAACTCGAACCTCCGGGAATAATCTCAGGGTCAAAGGTATTGAGGCAATGCCCGCCCAGCGTGCGGGTGCCGTTGAGCCCTGTTGCGAACTGGTCGAGTGATTGCTTGCCGATGAAGATCGCGCCCGCTGCAATGGCTCGCCTCACGGCCTCGGCGGTCTGCGTCGGCACGGTGGTGTAGCCCGGGCAACCGCAGGTGGTTGGCACGCCTGCCACATGCACGTTGTCCTTGACGCCAAAGGGCAGGCCGTAGAGCGGCAATGCATCGAGCTCGCCGATGCGCTGTGCCAGTGCGTGGGCCTGCTCGCGGACCGTGACCCGGTCGGCCAGCCCGGTCCAGACATGGTCTGTCCCCCGCGCATCAATGCGCCGGTACACCTCATCGATGGTCTCTACCGGCGTCAGCTGACCCGCCCGGTATCGGCCTCGCAAAGGGGCAAATTGCAGGGACATCGCCATCGTGCTCACTCGGGCTTGATCCCCGCGGCCTTGGTGGCATCCCCCCATTTGCGGTTTTCACTGGCCATGAAGCGGCCAAACTCCTCGGGCGTGCTGCCTGCGGGCTCTAAGTAGTTGGCTTTGAGCTTTTCTTGGATGTCCGGCAATTGCAGGGCCTTGAGCAACTCGGTATTGAGCCGGGTGATCACGGCGGCGGGCGTACGGGCCGGAACCAGCACACCGAGCCAGCCATAGGACTCGATACCCGTGATGCCGAACTCGCTGAGCGCCGGCACATCGGGGATGGTGCTGTCACGCTGGCTACCGAGCACCGCCATGGGCGTGAGCTTGTGTTTGCCCTCGCGCACGTGGGCCATGAAATTGGCCGGATTGGTCGCGCCGTACTGGATGTGGCCGCCCAGCAGGCTGGTGATCATGGGCGCAGGTCCAGTGAACGTGACGTGTTGCATCCCGATATCGCTGCGCTGCTTGAGCATCTCCACCGCGAGGTGTGAAAGCGAACCCGGTCCTGGCGAGCCGTAGTTGTAGCCTGCGGAGGTGGCTTTGCCGGACGCCAGGAGTTGTTTGACATCGCGCGCTTGCGCGCTCGGGCCGGCCAGCAGCACGTTGGACCAGCGCGCCAGCAGCGCGACCGGCGCAAAGTCTTCGCGCTTCCAGCGCAGGGTGCTGAAGGCGAACTCGTTGGTCACGATATTGGGCGCCTGGATGAGCACCGTGTAGCCGTCGGGCGCAGCGCGTGAGACGAACTCTGTGCCGATGTTGGTGGAGGCGCCGCCCCGGTTCTCAACGATTACATTTTGCTTAAGCGCCTGAGCAAGTTTGGGCTGCAGCAGGCGGGCCACGATGTCCGTGGCGCTGCCCGGCGGATACGGCACCACCAAGGTGACGGCGCGTGCCGGATAGTCCTGCGCCATAGCCGTGGCAACGGGCAACAGGCAGATCAAGAAAAGCCGGCACGCAGGCCGGTAAAGGCGATTGAGAAACGAGCGGGCGGTGGTCATCGGCATCTCCAAAATGGGGCGGCGAGCCAGGTGTCGCTGCCGAATCCATTTTCCAGACCGCGGCTTTTCTCAGTAAGCAATTAATTGCGTCATGCTGCGCTCAGCGCAAAGTGGCCAGCCGCTCTGGCGCCAGCACCTTCACCGAGCCGTCGGCCTGTTTGGCGATAAAGCCCTCGGCCTCGAACCTGGCCAGTGTCAGCGACACCCATTGCCGGGTCGACCCGATCATGCGCGCCAGCTCGCTGTGGCTGAGGTTCACGTCGGCGCCGTCCTGCCTGGCTGCGAGCATGGTCAGCAGGCGGGCCAGGCGCACACGCATCGATTGGGTGGCCAGAAGCTGCAAAAGCGCACAGTAGCACTGCGCCTTGTGGACCAGCGCATCGATCAGGGTCAGGGCCAGATCGACCCGCTGGCTTGCCAGCTCGCGCAAGGGTCTGCCTGGCAACCAAAGGCAACTGGTTGGCGCGGTCGCGGCCGAGGCCCATGCGTGCCGGCCTCCTCCAAACATCTGCGGCGCGCCGACGTAGTGACCCGCCGTCCAGAAGCCCAAAGTCAGCTCTCGCCCATCCTCCGATACATAGAACGAGCGAACCAGTCCCCGTTCAATCAGGTGGATGCCGTTGTGGAGATCGCCTTGGCTAAACAGCAGATCACCTGCCGCGTATTCGCGCCGGCGCGCCAGGTCCAACACAGCCTTGCGGCTCGATTCGCTCAAATGCGCCAGTACATCGGGCGCCGCCGCAGAGCCCTGCTCAGGCGTCGAAAGCAGGGTCGTTTGCTGCAAGCCAACGGCGGTTGATCGGCGGCGAATGCGGGTCGTCATGGTGGGTTGATCGAATGCAAATTTCATGCCGAACCGAACGCCCATGCAGCGCCTTGCTGGTTAATGTCCCAACGCGTGGTGTAAGTCCACAGTCCGGACAGGCTGAATTACACGGACTCAGCGAGCCACTGCAGCCAGCCGAGTAGGCAAAGTATCGCTCAGGGTCTGCAGGCCCTCAAGTTGCATGTATCTGCGGTTCAAGCTCC
>JBILGP010000108.1:0-5957 GCA_044350985.1 Polaromonas sp.
GTCATGCTTGGCTGCGCCGCCCGGCACCGCTCGCTGGCGCTCGAGGCCGACGCGCGCCACCTGGTGACCGATGTCTGGACTTCTGGGGGGGTGGTCCTGGGCATTGCCCTGGTGGGGTTCACCGGCTGGCTTTGGCTCGATGCCCTGGTGGCCATTGCGGTGGCGCTCAACATCTTGCGCGAAGGCGTGGGCTTGATTGGGCGCTCCTCCCGTGGCTTGATGGACGAGTCGCTCGAGCCCCAGGTGCGCCTGCTGATCGACGAGGTTTTGCAAGGCTTCGCCCATCAAAGAGATGGTGCCGTGATTGTGCGTTTTGACCATATCAGCACGCGGCGGGCTGGGCAGCGCCGCTTTGTGAGCCTGCACATGCACATGCCCGCCGGCTGGACTTTGGGTCGAGCCGCAGCACTGCGCACAAGTGTCGAGCAGGCCCTGATGAGTGCTGTGCCCGGGCTGCGTGCGACCATTGAGTTGCTGCCCAGCGATGTCGAGGCCCACTTCGCCGATCCGAAGGACCTCAAATGATCGCGCTGCTGCAGCGGGTCAGCCAGGCCAGCGTGCGCATCGAGGGCCAGATCGTCGGTCAGATCGGGCCGGGGTTGCTGCTTTTTCTGTGCGCCGAAGCGTACGACACCGAGGCGCTGGCCGACAAGCTGCTGGCCAAGATTCTCAAGCTGCGCATCTTCGCGGACCCGGCCGGCAAGATGAACCTGAGCGTGCAGGATGTGGCCGGCGGACTGCTGGTGGTCAGCCAGTTCACTTTGGCTGCCGATGTGTCGGGCGGCAACAGGCCCAGCTTCGGCGCGGCTGCAGCGCCCGAACTCGGCTTGAGGCTTTACGACTATTTTGTGCAGCGGGCCAAGGAACTTCACAGCCCCGTTCAGACGGGCCGTTTTGCAGCCGACATGCAGGTGTCCCTGGTCAACGATGGGCCGGTGACGGTGCCCATCCGCATGACCGCTGGCCACTGACCGGCCCGCTCTGAGCGGTTTACTGCGCGCTGGCTCCCCGACTGGCCTCAATCAAGGCCGGTAGTGAACTGGGCGCCCACTGCAGCATCAGCAATCGCGCCAGCAGCGCGGGCTGCTCATCTTCGGTCAGGGTCCAGAACTGCAGCTTGTGCTGTGTCAGGGTCGGATCGATGTACTGCCCCTGCTTGCGGATCTCGTAGTGCAGGTGCGGCCCGGTCGAAAAACCGGTCGACCCCACAAAACCGATGGTCTCGCCACGGCGCACCGGTGTGCCTGGGCGGATGTCGCTCGCATAAGCTGACAGATGGGCGTAATAGGTGTGATGCCCTTGGCCGTGGTCGATGATGATGAGCTTGCCATAGCCGCCATTGAAGTCGGCGTGCAGGACTTCCCCATCCGCCACCGCAACGACTGGCGTGCCGGTAGGCGCTGCAAAGTCGATCCCGATATGCTGGCCCCTGACCCGGAAGGTGCGAACCACGGTCCGCGGCTTGCCCTGCTTGCGCGTCTTGACCGCCACCTTGCGCCTGATCGTGACCACGCTCGGACCCACGCCGCGCGAGATGCGGCTAAATTGCACAGGCGATTGCCAGAGCATGCGTTCGTAGTCCAGTCCTTGCAAGCTGAAGTAGGCGCCAGGCATGCCCTGACGCTCCAGCCAGACCGCCGATTCCACCAGCGCAAGCGTGGCCGACTCGAGCAATTCGATGGCGTAGATCTTTTCGATCCCGCTGGTCTGCTCTGTCGCCAGGGTCAAACGCAGATGATGGGTGCCAGGCGCGAGTTTGAGCGCTTGACCCATGGTCCGAGCGATCAGCTCGACTTCCCACATCAGGTGGGCCGGCACGTCCTGCAGATCACCGTCCTCAGCGCGCAGGCCGGCCGTCGAGAGCTGGCGCAGGCCGTTGTGGCCGGCGGGGTAATTCCAGCGCACCGCACTGGCTTGAGCCTGCGATGACGAGCGAAAGTAGATCAGCGCCTCCGGTTGACTCTGCTCGCCCGCTGGCGTCAGCAAAACAGCCAGCCCGTCGCGCACCAGCGGCCGGGTGATCACGGCCGAATAAGGCCAGCAAGCGACTCGCTCTTGTGTCTGCAGGCTCAGCGGGGCAGGCTCTGGGGGCATCTGCATGCGCTCGTGCAACTGCGCCAGGCCTTGTGCGTCCAAGCAGCCTGCCTGAAGTTGGCTCTCGTGGCTGCGTGCCAGTTGCGCCGCTGCCGGGCCGGCCGCCTTTTGCACGAGGGTGACTTTCTTGCTCTTGGCGACCTTCTTGCCCTTGCTGACGGCGGCGCCAGTTGCTTTCTTGTTCTTCGGATTGGCCTGGGCCGGTGCATTCAGGCAAAGACCGAGCAGCAGGCTGGCGAGCAGGGCGGTGTTGAACTTCATGGCATGCGCTCCAGAAACTCTCTGAGGCCCTGGTTGAATTGCGCGGCCTTGTCGACGAACAAGGCGTGTCCGGCTTCGTCAAAGACGGTGGCACTCGCACGCGGATGGGTTTGCGTCAGCTCGAGCGATTGCTCCGTAAAGCGCGGCGTGATGGCGTACCACAGCGGCACATCCAGAGCCAGGACGGCATTTTTGTAGTACTCGCGGCCATAGGGTTTGTCGAGCAGCCCCCATGCGGCCTTGGGCGGAAGTTGCGTGGCAGATGCCTCGATCGCCTGCAGCCATCCTGGCGGTGGCGGCTGCTTGAAGATGGCCACGGCAAAGCGCTGGATGTAGGCGCGAAATTCATCACGGCTCAAGGGCCGCTGGGGCTTGCTTGCGGGCGCGGTGGGTGCACGCCCCATGCCGATCGAGTTGTCGATCAGGACCATGCCACGCAAGTTGGTGCTTGGGTGGCGCACCGTGTGGTCAAGCACTTCCATCACGCCCAGTGACCAGCCGACGAGGACATGTTCGCCGACTTTGGCCTTTTGCAGCAATTCGTCGATGTCGCGCGCACGCGCCGCGGCTTGCAGGCGCTGCGGTGACGCCTTCGAACGCCCTTGGCCGCGCGGATCGAGCACGATCACCCGGTGATCGGCTGAAAGGGCCAGAATCTGCTGCTCAAAAATTTCGGCGGGCATCAACCAGCCCGGCACGAAGACCAAGGTCGGTTGGCCCGATCCTGCTTCCAGGTAGTGCAGGTTCAAGCCGTCGGAGGTTTTGAAGAATTGGCTTTTCACCGGATGGGCCCAGGCCCAGAGGCTCGATAGCAGCAATGCGGCCAGGACGACAGTCTTTTTCATGGTGTTGTTGTGCGGTCCCGCTGAGCTTGCCGGCGACTGGGCGTACTTTAAACCCAAATCCCGCAGTGGGCGGGCCAACCGCCGCGTTCTTGCCTCGGGGGCCAGAGGCCGCGCGTGGCTTATGATGAAGCCCTCTCAATACAGCCCCGAAAGCCCTCGCTGGATGGCAAGACGGGCCCGGGTCGAGCCTGCATGCCGCAATCTCGTTGCCGCGCGCGGGATGTTGCGACCGGTTGCCAGGTCGGACCTGGTTTTTCCTTGGATTTGCTAACGATGTTGAAATCAAGAGCGGCCCTGGGCGCCTGGATCTGTGTGGCCATCGCATGGGCAAGCCAGGCGCAGGCGACAGCGGGGACGCAGCCCCAGCGCCCGATAGCGGCGACCAAGACAGCCGCGCCAGCGCCAGACGATTTGCTGCAGCAACTGGTGGTCTCGGCCCGAGAGTGCCCCGCCTTTGCCAAGCTGGCATCGGACTATCGGGCTCGGTTTTCGGCCCCCATGCAGGCCTGGGCTGAACAGCATCTGGCCCGGCTCGATGCGCGCAAGGTGATCTACCCGTTTTCGGGTGCCGATATCGTCACCGCCATGAATTTGTTTGCGTCGGCCGATCACCTGGTGCTGGTGGCCGACCAGTGGCCGCAGCACGGCGCTCCGGCGTCGATCTTGCCGCAGCAGGTGGCCAAAGAGTGCCAGACCATGAGTTTCTTCGCGCGCTACGGCTACTTCAGGACCCATGACCTTGAGGGCAAGGATTCGGTGCGCCCCCGATTTGCCCGCTTGCTGGCCTACAGCATCGCCCTGACCGAAGCGCAGGTCGGCCGCGTTGAGTATCTGGCCTTGCAGGAAGACGGACAGGTCCGGCCGACCGTTGACGCGGTCAAGCCCGACGGGCTGCGTTTTGCCGTGACCCGTGCCAATGGGCGCGCGCTCACGATCGACTATGTCCGCACGGACCTGTCGAACAACGGACTGAAGGTCGGCAGTCGCTCGCACACGTTCATGAGGTCTCAGATGGATGCTGTGGTGTTGCTCAAGTCGGCTTCGCACCTGCTGCAAAAGCCCCATTTTTCGGCGCTGGCCGAACTCACGGTGGAGCGCGCCCCCAGTGTGGTGCAAGACGAGACCGGGCTGGATATCGAGCCGTTTCGCCGGGCCTTCGAGATCCGCAGCTACGGCAAGTTTCATGCGCCGCATCCGCTGTGGCACGACAGTGCCTCAGGCCAGCGGCTGATCCGTTATTTGCAGGATCAGCCGGCCATCGAGCCCCTGCCCTTTACGATAGGCTACGAGAAAAAGAGCGGCTCGGTCTTGCTGGTGGGCACGCGCAATCGGCGCTGAGGCAGCGCCGGCTTTGCCGGCATCACCGCTTTGCACCGGCTCCCCTCAGCGCGACACTGTCTTGCGCGGACGGCTTCTGCGCTGGTAGGGGTTGGGCAGCCCGAGTCCGGCCAGGATGGCAATTTCTCTGTTTTCCATGGCCAGTGCCTGCTCATGCCCGGTTTCGTGGTCCCAGCCCTGGGCGTGCAAGGTCCCGTGGACCAGCAGGTGGGCGTAGTGAGCTGCCAGGGTCTTGCCCTCCTTCTTGGCCTCTAGCGCGACCACCGGTGCGCACAGCACCAAATCGGCCACGACGATGGGGTCCTGCCCATAGTGGAAGGTCAGTACATTGGTCGGGCCGGTTTTGCCGCGGTAGCCTTCGTTGAGCGCGAGACCTTCTTGCGTGTCGACGATGCGCACCGTGATTTCGGCCGGTGCATCGAGCGCGTGACGAATGCAGCGGGCGACGAAGTGGCGCGGCAGGGCGCGGCGATGACGCTGGGCTTGCGCGATCGCGCCAAACTGCAGCGACAGTCGCAAATCGGGTAGGGCCATGGTGGGTCTTTCGGACTATTTTTCGGTGAGGGTCTTGGCTGGCCGCGTCGCGCCCCTGTGCCCGTCGTAAGCGTCGACGATGCGCGCGACCAAGGGGTGACGCACCACATCGGCACTGGTCAGTCGGGTGATGGCAATGCCTTGCACGCGCCGCAGCACGCGCTCGGCATCGATCAGGCCGCTGAGTTGGTGGGCCGGCAGGTCGATCTGACTGACGTCACCCGTGACCACCGCCTTGCTACCCAGACCGATGCGGGTGAGAAACATCTTCATTTGTTCTTGGGTCGTGTTTTGCGCCTCGTCCAGAATCACAAAAGCATGGTTGAGGGTGCGCCCGCGCATGAAGGCCAGCGGTGCAATCTCAATTTGCTGCCGCTCGAAAGCTTTTTGCACCCGGTCAAATCCCATCAATTCGTAAAGCGCGTCGTAAAGCGGTCGCAGGTAGGGGTCGACCTTTTGCGACAGGTCGCCGGGTAAAAAGCCCAGTCGCTCACCCGCTTCAACCGCAGGTCGCGTCAGCACGATGCGCTGCACTGCGCTGCGCTCGAGCGCGTCGACCGCGCAGGCCACCGCCAGATAGGTTTTGCCAGTGCCGGCCGGCCCGATGCCAAAGGTGATGTCGTGCTCGGCGATGTTGTGCAGGTAGCTGGCCTGATTTTGCGTGCGCGGCTTGAGGTCGGCGCGGCGTGTGCTCAGTGCAGGTCCATCGGCGCCGTGCAAGGCCATGTCGCCGGCCAGCATGAGTTGCACCTGTTCCTGGGCAATTGGACGCGCGGCCATTTCGTACAGTGCCTGCAGCACCTGCATCGCTTGCTCAGCCTTGGCCTTGGGGCCTTCGATCTTGAATTGTTCGAAGCGGTGTGCGATGCGCACTTGCAAGGCCGC
>JBILGP010000109.1:0-5952 GCA_044350985.1 Polaromonas sp.
CTCGCGCGCCGCCTTGATGCCCAGGTCGGTCGGCGAGAGGTGGCCGAGCGCCCCGCAGTAATCGATCAGGGGCGTGCGCACGCCCCCGAGCATGACCACATCGCGAAACGTCTGAAAGAAACCTGAACTCATGGGTTGGCCATGTTGGGGGGCTGGGGAAGGATCGTGTTGGGCAGGCTGCCTTCGTGCAGGGCGGCCACGATGTTGGCGCGGTGGGTCAGCACGGCGCGTTGGTTGATCGAGCCCTTGTCGGTGATTTCGCCACGGTCGATGGTCGGCGGCTCGGCCAGCAGGCACAGGCGCGCCACCCGGTTGGCGCTGCCGGTGCCAGCCAGGTTATTGACCACGTTCTGAAAGTGGGCGAGTACGGGCCGGCTGCTCAGCACGTCGGTCAGGCTGGCGTCGGCTGGCAGGCCGCTGAGCGTGCGCACCGCCGAGGTCGGAAAGACCATGGCCCCGACTTCCTTCATGTTCAGGCCGGTGATCACCACGTCCTGGATGTAAGGCGCCCCCGCCGCGATGATGCGGGCGCGCAAGGGCCCGACGCTGACAAAGGTGCCGGTGGCGAGCTTGAAATCTTCCGCGATCCGACCGTCAAACTTGAGCCCCAGGTGCCGGTTGCCCTCGTCGATCCAGCGCACCGCATCGCCCGTCCTGAAAAAGCCCTCCTCGTCGAAAGCTTCTTCGGTTTGCTCGGGCTGGCGCCAGTAGCCTGGCGTGATGTTGGGGCCGCGGTAACGGACCTCGATCTTGTCCTGGCTTGGCACCAGCTTGAGCTCCAGCCCCGGTGTGGGTACACCCAAATCCCCAGCCCGGACATGGGGGTTGGTCACAAAGATCCCGAAGGGGCCGGACTCGGTCATGCCCAGGCCGGTGCCCATCACGATGCGCTCGCCGACTTCACGCTCCTGGCTCTCGTAAAGGCTGTCCCAGATCGGCTGGGCCAAGGCCGCGCCGGCGTAAAAGAACATCTTGACCCGCGCCAGCAGCGTCTTGCGCAGCAGGTCGTCGGTTTTCATGGCCTGCGCAATCGCCTCGAAGCCGGTGGGCACATTGAAGTAGACCGTGGGCGATATCTCCCGCAGGTTACGCAGCGTCTCGTGCATCAGCGCAGGCGTGGGTTTGCCATCGTCGATGTAAAGCGTGCCGCCGTGAAACACCACCATGCCAAAGTTGTGATTGCCGCCAAACGTATGGTTCCACGGCAGCCAGTCGACCAGCACCAGCTCGCCCTCGGCGAGCACCGGCATGGACTGGCTCATCTGCTGCTGGTTGGCGCACCACATTCGGTTGGTGTTGATCACCGCCTTGGGCAGCTTGGTCGATCCGCTGGTAAAAAGGAACTTGACGATGGTGTCGGGGCCGCTGGCCAAACGCGCAGCCTCCACCGCCGGCGTCACCGGGGTCGTGCACAGCGCCGAAAAATCCGTACAGGCGCGTCCTTCGAGCGCGCCTTGGCCCATCACCACTTCGACATCAGAGCCGACACAGGCTGCAATGGCCGAGGCGTAGCGGGCATCGGCTGCAAAAACCAGACCGGGCGTGCTCACGCGCAGCACATGTTTGAGCTTGTCATAGTCTTGGCTGACCAGGCTGTAGGGCGGCGAGACCGGTACAAAGGGCACGCCCGCGACCAGGCAGCCCAGGGCCAACAAGGCGTGCTCAAGATCGTTTTCGCTCAGGATGGCCACGGGCCGCTCGGCGCTCAGGCCTCGGTCAATCAGACCCTGCGCAATCGCGCAAGCCATAGACCATGCCTGCGCATAGGTCACCTCTCGCCACGAGCCCAGCGACCCATCGGCCAGACGGCTGCGGCGGGCCATGAAGGTGCGACTCGGATGCGTGGCACTCCAGTGCTTGAGCCGATCGCTCATGCGCTCGGGGTAGGCTTGCAGGTCTTGATCGGCTTGGAGGTATTGCACGCCCTCTGGAGCGTCTTGCAACTTGATGCGCTGCACGCCGAAGGTCAGAGGGCGAAATTTGGGTGTGTTCATTGGGGTGCTCCGTACCTGGCGTGGGCGGTGAGGTCAGGAGGCCTTTTGCACCTTGGGCGCCTTGCCTTCCAGGAAGGCCCGCACCCGCGCCTTGGCCTCGGGCGCGCTTTGCGCAATGGCCGAAACCAGGGCCTCGGTCAGGTAGCCCTGGTCGGCTGGCTGTTCAGCGATGCGAGGCAGGACATGCATGAGCGCGTAATTGGTCATCGGTGCGTTGTTCGCCACTTTCAGCGCGAGCTCAAGGGCCTTGCTCAAGGCCTGCCCCTTGGGCACCAGGTACTGCGCCAGGCCGATGCGCTCGCCGTCGGCGGCGTCGTAAACGCGGCCGGTGAGCATCATGTCGGTCATGCGGGCCACGCCGATCAGGCGCGGGATGCGTACGGAGCCGCCACCGCCCACGAAGATGCCGCGTGTGCCCTCGGGCAGCGCGTAGAAGGTGGTCTCGTCGGCCACTCGGATATGGCAGGCGCTGGCCAGCTCCAGCCCACCACCGACCACCGCACCATGCAAGGCGGCGATGACCGGCACCGTTCCCAGTTGCAGCCGATCCAGCGCCGCATGCCACATGCGTGAATGGTGGAGGCCCTGGGCTGCATCACGCTCTTTGAGCTCCGACAGGTCCAGGCCGGCGCAAAAGTGATCGCCTTCGCCATCGAGCACCACGGCGCGCACATCCTGCGGCAGGGTCTCGAACAGATTGCGAATGGACAGCACCAGGCTGTCGTTGAGCGCGTTTCGCTTGGCCGCTCGTCGCAGCCGTACGATGGCCACTTCTTGCTGGGGGCCATAACGCTGCAGTTCCAGGTCTTCTGGGTTCATGGGAGCCTTTCGAGAGGACTTCATTATGGTTATGTATGATAACTACTTCAAGAGCGCCCGATCGGCCTGAAATGCGGGTTTACCCTTGGTTTTCGTGTGATCTTCAGGCGGCGCAGCCGTGCTCAGATGGACGAAAAAAAGCCCGCGGCACGCGCGGGCTGGATCAAGCGCTTGGGGCGCTCAGATCGAATCCATGAAGCTGCGCAATTTGTCGCTGCGGCTGGGATGCTTGAGCTTGCGCAAGGCCTTGGCCTCGATCTGGCGGATGCGCTCGCGGGTGACGTCGAACTGCTTGCCCACTTCTTCCAGGGTGTGGTCGGTCGACATTTCGATGCCAAAGCGCATGCGCAGCACCTTGGCCTCGCGCGGCGTCAGGCTGTCGAGGATGTCCTTGACCACATCGCGCAGGCCGGCCTGCATCGCGGCATCGAGGGGCGCGGTGTTGGTGCTGTCTTCGATGAAGTCACCCAAGTGGCTGTCGTCGTCGTCACCGATCGGCGTCTCCATGGAGATCGGCTCCTTGGCGATCTTCATGATCTTGCGGATCTTGTCCTCCGGGATCTCCATCTTGGCCGCCAGGATGCTGGCGTCAGGCTCGTAGCCGAACTCTTGCAGGTGCTGGCGCGACAGGCGGTTCATCTTGTTGATCGTCTCGATCATGTGGACCGGGATGCGGATGGTGCGCGCCTGATCGGCAATCGAGCGGGTGATCGCCTGGCGGATCCACCAGGTGGCGTAGGTCGAGAATTTGTAGCCGCGGCGGTACTCGAACTTGTCGACGGCCTTCATCAGGCCGATGTTGCCCTCTTGAATCAGGTCGAGGAACTGCAAGCCGCGATTGGTGTACTTCTTGGCAATCGAGATCACCAGACGCAAGTTGGCCTCGATCATCTCCTTTTTGGCCTCGCGCGAGGAGCGCTCGCCCTCGTTCATGCGCTTGTTGATGTCCTTGAGCTGCTCGAGCGGCACGACCACGCTGGCCTGCAGATGCGCCAGCTTGGCCTGCAACTCTTGCACCGCCGGGATGTTGCGGCCGAGCACCGCCGACCAGGGTTTGCCGGCGCTGGCCTGCTTTTCCACCCACTTGGGGTTGAGCAGGTTGGGCGGAAAGTCCTTGATGAAGATTTCTTGCGGCATGCCGCACTTGTCAACAATGATGCGGCGCAGCTCGCGCTCGACTTTGCGCACCGTGCCCACCTGCTCGCGCAGCATGTCGCACAGGCGCTCGATCGTCTTGGCGGTAAAGCGCACCGTCATCAGCTCGTCGCTGAGCGCTTTTTGGGCTTTGATGTAGGCCGCGCCACCGTAGCCCTCACGGCTGTAGATTCGGCGCACCTCGTCGAAATGACCGCTGATCCGCTCAATTCGAACCAGCGCCTCTTTCTTCATCTCCTCGAGTTTTTTGGTCAGCGCCTTGGAGCCGCCTTTGCCGTCGTCGTCGTCCTCTTCGTCAAACTCGTCGAAGTCCTCTTCGGCCACGTAATCGTCGGCCTCGTTGGGGTCGGAAAAGCCGTCGACCACGTTGGAGATCACGACCTTGTTCTCACGGATTTCCTCGGTCATCCGAAGGATCTCCGCAATCGTGGCTGGGCTCTCGGAGATGGCCTCCATCATGCGCTGCAGACCGCCTTCGATGCGCTTGGCGATCTCGATTTCGCCCTCGCGGGTGAGCAGCTCGACGGTGCCCATCTCGCGCATGTACATGCGTACCGGATCGGTGGTGCGGCCAAACTCGGAGTCGACGGTCGACAGAGCCGCTTCGGCCTCCTCCTCAGCCTCTTCCTCGGTGGCCACCGTCGGACCGGTGTTGTTGAGCAGGAGCGTCTCGGCATCGGGTGCCTGCTCGTAGACGGCCACGCCCATGTCGGCGAGCATATTGACCACCACCTCAAGCGTCTCGGCGTCAACGAGCTTGTCGGGCAGGTGGTCGGAGATTTCACCGTGGGTCAGGTAGCCGCGGGTCTTGCCCAGCTTGATCAGGGTCTTCAGGCGCTGCCGGCGCTTGAGCATGTCCTCTTCGGACAGCACGGTTTCGTCGAGGCCAAACTCCTTCATCAAGGCCCGCTCTTTGGCCTTGCTGATCTTCATGCGCAGAGGCTTGGCCTTTTCGGTCGACTCGGCGACGGGTTCCTCTGCAAACTCCGTGTCAATGTCGCTGAGGTCCTCGTCGATGGGCGGCTTGGCAGCTTCCTTGCCTTTGCGGCTGTTCTTGTCGGCGGGCTTGGCTGGCACGGGTTTGCCCGCTGCCGGCGCCTTGTGCTTGACATCCTCCGTCACGCCGGCCGACTTGCCCGATTTGAGTTCGGCTTGCTTTTTGGCTGGGGACTTGGCCGCCGCGGTCGGTGCGGGTTTGGTCGTCGCGCCGGCCTTCTTGGTGACAGCCAGAGCCTTGTCCGCCAATTTAGGGTCGTGGCTGCCGACCGCACCTTTGGCGGGAGCCTTGGCCGGACCTTTGGCTGCAGTCTTGGCCGCAGTCTTCACCGCAGTTTTGGCAGCTGTCTTGGCCGGTGCTTTGGCTGCGGTTTTGGCGCTGGCTTTGGGTCCTGCCGAGGAGGCGGCTTTGGTTGCCGGCTTGGCCGCAGACTTCACAGCAGCCTTGCTGCTCGCTGCGGATTTGGTGGCCTGGCTCTTGGCGGCCGGCTTGGTGGACGACGCCGATTTGGCGGGCTTGGCGGTAGGCATAGAAAGTCCCCGGTTCAAAAAATCTTCATCCATGCAGCGCAAGCAAGGACTGGCCGGTAGGCGCCAGGCAAAGCGTCAGCGTTGCAGTGCGGGCCCGCATGGTGCCGCCGGCTGCTCAATTGAGGCAGCAAGCACACTCAAGCGGACAGCTTGGCAAGAGGGGTGGGCGATCATGGGTGTGCAGTCCTTGCGGGGGGTGTGGCTCTGTGATCCCAAAGGGCCCTGGTGCCAGGGGAGCCGGTGCCGGAGGTGCTGCTGTCGCGCTTACCGAAGCAGGTGTGGATTGTACCATCGTCGAGCGCTGCTGGTGACTGCGTTCGCACCGGGCAGGAGGCTCCAAGCCGCCGTCTTGATCGCTGGTCAAGGCGCGCTGTAATGAACTTAGCGCCCCTGGGTTGCCAACTCCCGATAGCGTGCCATGGCCTGTGGATCGGTGGCTGCGCGCTGGGCCAGTTCG
>JBILGP010000110.1:0-5929 GCA_044350985.1 Polaromonas sp.
TGGCCGTCCAAAGCACCCGGGAGGCGCGCAACGGCCAGATCGTGGTCGCGCGGCTGGGCGACGAGGTGACCGTCAAGCGCTATCGGCGCGGGTCTGGTCACATCGAACTGCTGCCGGAAAATCCGCAGTTCGACCCCATCATCGTGAACCCGGACGACCCGTTTGAAATCGAAGGACTGGCCGTTGGCCTGATCCGCAACACCCTGCTGAACTGAGTCCACCCACCATGGCCAGACTCCGGCGTCCTGACCTGGCGCGCAAGGCCGGCGCCACAGACCGCATCACCGGCCGAATCACAGACCGCAGCACGAGCCAAGGCTCGGGCCAAGGCCCAGACCCAAACGAACGCCGTATGCCAGCAGCCTACGCCGCAAGCGCTTGCGCCCCGGCGGCCCGCCTGCTGCGCACCACCAGCGCCGCCCTGCTCGGCGGCTGGGTGGGGGTGGTGCTCGATGCGCTGCTGCAGCGCCCATCGACTGCCCGCACTCATGGGTCTGGCCGCCCCGACCGCTCGACACGCTGACCCGTCCCACCCGTCTCACCCGCCCCACCCTCCCCAATGGCCGCGCAAGCACCCCCGCGGTCTTGAGCACCGCAGACAGCGCCCGCCCAGGCGCTGTCCTGAGCGGCGGCGCAGAGCCGAGCCTGCGACGCTCTTGCGGGCACAATATGGGCCATGAACATCGTGATCCTGGACGACTATCAAGATGCCGTCCGTAAACTCCAGTGCGCATCAAAGCTCGACGCATTCCCCGCCAAGGTCTATACCAACACCGTCAAAGGCATGGGCCAGTTGTCGGTGCGCTTGAAAGACGCCGAGGTGCTGGTGCTCATCCGCGAGCGCAGCGCCATCTCACGAAACTTGATTGAGAAGTTGCCTCGCCTCAAGCTGATCTCGCAGACCGGCAAGGTAGGCGGCCACATTGACGTTGCCGCCTGCACCGAACGCGGCATTGCCGTGGCCGAAGGCAGCGGCTCGCCCACCTCGACGGCCGAGCTGACCTGGGCGCTGGTGTTGGCCGCGATGCGGCGCGTGCCACAGTATGTGGCCCACCTCAAACACGGCGCCTGGCAACAATCGGGGCTCAAGGCAGGCTCGATGCCACCGAACTTTGGCATCGGCTCGGTGCTCAAGGGCAAGACCCTGGGCGTGTGGAGCTACGGCAAGATCGGCCGCTTGGTGGCCGGTTACGGGCGGGCCTTCGGCATGCGCGTGGTGATCTGGGGCAGCGAGCCTGCGCGAGCCCAAGCGCGCGCAGACGGCTACGAAATCGCACCGAGCCAGGCCGAGCTGTTTGCCATGAGCGACGTGCTCAGCCTGCACCTGCGCCTGGCCGACGCCACCCGTGGCTGCGTCACACTTGAAGACCTCTCGCGCATGAAGCCCACGGCCTTGCTTGTCAACACCTCGCGCGCCGAGCTCATCGCTCATGATGCACTGATCACCGCGCTCAACCGCGGCCGCCCGGGTCTGGCGGCGGTTGACGTGTTCGAGTCCGAGCCGATCTTGCAGGGCCACGCGCTGCTGCGTCTGGAAAACTGCATCTGCACGCCCCACATCGGCTACGTCGAGCAAGAAAGCTACGAGCAGTACTTTGGTGCCGCGTTTGACAACGTGGTCAATTTCATCAAGGGCACGCCCACCAACATCGTCAATCCCGGCGCGCTGCAGGTGCGCCGCTAATCAAGCGCCGGCTCTCGGCCAGACCCCATGTACGTGACTTTTCCCACCATCGCCGTGATCGGCGCCGGCGCCATGGGCCGCGGCATCGCGCAAATCGCAGCCCAAGCCGGCAGCCGTGTGCGCCTGGTCGATAACAACCCCGAGGCCAGCGCGCAAGCGAAGGTGGCACTTGCCGAGCAGTGGGACAAGCTGGTGGCCAAGGGCAAGCTGGAGGCGGCGCAGGGGCAGGCCTGCAAGGAGCGTGTGCTGGTCTCCACCTTGAGCGAGCTGGCCGACTGCGACCTGGTGATCGAGGCCATCGTCGAGCGTCTGGACATCAAGCGCGCCTTGTTCGCGCAGCTCGAGGACATCGTGGGGCCCACCGCGGTGCTGGCCAGCAACACCTCGTCGCTGTCGATCACCGCACTGGCGGCCGATCTCAAGCGTCCACAGCAGCTGGCCGGGCTGCACTTTTTCAATCCGGTGCCGCTGATGAAGGTGGTCGAGGTGATCGGCGGGCTCAAAACTGCGCCAGCCATCACCCAAGACTTGAGCGCCTTCGTGCGAGAAATGGGCCACACGCCAGTGCAGGCAGCCGACACGCCGGGCTTTATCGTCAACCACCTGGGCCGCGGTTACAACACCGAAGCCCTGCGCATCGTCAGCGAAGGCGTGGCCGACTTCGCCACCATCGACCGCATCTTGCGCGATCAGGTCGGCTTTCGACTCGGCCCGTTCGAGCTGATGGATCTGACCGGGCTGGACGTCTCGCACCCGGTGATGGAGTCGATCTACAACCAGTACTACCAGGAGCCACGCTACCGCCCCAGCGCGATCACGGCGCAGCGCCTGGCCGGCCGCGTGCTCGGCCGAAAAACCGGCGAAGGGTTTTACCGGTACACCGACGGCAAGGCCGAGATCGCACCCGAGCCGGCTGCGCCGGTGGTCCAGGAGATGCCACCGGTGTGGGTCTCCAGCCGCGCAGCGCGCCGCTCCGAGCTCTACCAGCTGCTCAAGGACCTGGGCGCCAAAATCGAGACCGGCCAATCGCCCTCGGCGCAGGCGCTGACCTTGGTTGCACCCCTGGGTTTTGACGTCACCACCGTGGCGGTGGTCGAGCGGCTGGACCCGGCGCGCACCGTCGGCATCGACCTGTTGATCGACGATGCGGCCACGCGGCGGCGCGTCCTGGCCACCAACCCGGCCACCCGCCCCGATATGAGAGCGGCCGCGCATGCGCTGTTTGCGCGCGACGGCAAGGCGGTGAGCGTCATCCGCGACAGCGGCGGCTTTGTCAGCCAGCGGGTGGTGGCCAGCATCGTCAACATCGCCAGCGACATGTGCCAGCAAGGCGTGTGCAGCCCCGCCGACCTGGAGACGGCCGTGACACTGGGCCTGGGCTATCCGCTGGGCCCGCTGGCCATGGGCGATCGCTGGGGGCCCACCAACGTGCTGGAAGTGCTCTTTAACATGCAGACGGTCTACGGCGACCCGCGCTACCGCCCCTCGCCCTGGCTGCGCCGGCGCGGGGCGATCGGTCTGTCACTGCTGCAGCAGGAAAGCTAAGCGCCATGGCCGCATCGCTCAAGAGCACCAGCGACGGCGCCACTTTGGTGCTGACTATCAGCAACCCCGAGCAGCACAATGCGCTCGGGCCCGACATCTACGCTGCCGGGGTCGAGGCGATCAACGCCGCCGAGACCAATCCCGATGTGCGCAGCGTCGTGATCGCCGGGGAGGGCAGCACGTTCAGCGCCGGCGGCAATCTGCACCGGCTCAAGGCGGTGCGCGAAGGACAGCTCGAGCTGCAGCTTCAGTCGCTCGAGAGCCTCAACAGCTGGATCGAGGCCATCCGCAGCTTTCCCAAGCCGGTCATCGCCGCGGTCGAGGGTGCTGCGGTCGGCGCCGGGTTTTCGCTGGTACTGGCCTGCGACTTCGTGGTGGCCGCCGACAACGCCTACTTCTTCATGGCCCACAGCAAGATCGGCCTGTCACCCGACGGCGGCGGCTGCTGGCAGCTTGCCCGCGCCTTGCCTCGCCCGCTGGTCAGCGATG
Source organism: Polaromonas sp. (assembly GCA_044350985.1). Classification (GTDB taxonomy): domain Bacteria; phylum Pseudomonadota; class Gammaproteobacteria; order Burkholderiales; family Burkholderiaceae_C; genus Polaromonas. The sequence goes on from JBILGP010000110.1 coordinate 3,719, forward strand.
CGGTGATGCGCGGCACCCGCCTGAGCGCAGCGACGCTGCACCGCTACGGCCTGATCAACGAGCTGACCGGCCCCGGGCAGGCGATGGGCGCTGCCCTGGCCCTGGCCGGCGACCTCAACGTGCGCCCGAGCAACGCGCTTGGCGACATCAAGGACTTGATTGGCGAGGCGCAAACCCAGCCGCTGAGCGCCCATCTCGAGCGCGAGAAGGAGCTGTTCATGCGCAACCTGGTCCACGCCAACGCCGGCGAGGGGATTGCCGCCTTTCTTGAAAAGCGCAGCCCGCGCTTTCGCTGAAGTCGCCCGGGTGTCAGCGCGGGCCGCAAGCGGGCATTACAGTTAGCCATGAGCCAGCCCATGGACGACCCGATCCTCACCGTCGAAGAGCGCGCAGCCATCAACGCCGGCCTGTGGTTTTCTTCGCTCTCGCCTTCCCTGCGCCACGACATCCTGCGTTGCGCCTACGTCAAACGCTACAAAGACGATGACCTGATTGCCGCGCGTGGCGACACGCCCGAGGAGTGGATGGCCTGCGCCAAGGGCGCAGTGCGCGTGAGCTCGACCTCGGTGACGGGCAAGCAGATCATCCTGACTTACATCGAGCCGGGCATCTGGTTTGGCGATGTCTCGATTTTCGACGGTGATGCGCGCACCCACGACGTCTATGCCCACGGCGAGACCACCTTGCTGTGCCTGGCCCGGGCCGACTTCCAAAAGGTGCTGAGCCAGCACGTGGAGTTCTACCAGGCCATGCTGCGCCTGAACGCCCGGCGCATCCGCCAGCTTTACGGCCTGGTCGAAGACCTCAACACTCTGCCGCTGCGCGCCCGTCTGGCCAAGCAACTGGTCCATCTGGTGCGCAGCTACGGCGTGGCCAGTCTGGCCGACAGCAGCGAGACGCGCATCGGGCTGCAACTGGCGCAGGAGGAGCTGGCCCAGTTGCTCGGCGCCTCGCGCCAGCGGGTCAACCAGGAGCTCAAGAGCCTCGAGCGGGAAGGCACGATCCGCATCGAGCCAGCCGGTCTGGTGGTCCGTGACCGCCAGGCGCTGACCCAACTGGGCCAGGCCGCAGAATAGGCCCCGGCCTGCTCACCAGGACCCTTCCATGAAACCCGGCTCGAACAAGCCCTTGCAACCCCGTCCATGAACCCCGAGCAATCTTTCAGCGGCACCCAGGCAGTCAGCGAGTCGCACAGCATCGATCTGCAGGCCTTGAGCCGCTACCTGCAAGATCGGCTGCCCGACTTCAAAGGCCCCTTGCGGGCCGAGCTGTTCAAGGGGGGGCAGTCCAACCCCACCTACAAGCTCATCACGCCCGATCGCACCTATGTGATGCGGGCCAAGCCCGGGCCAGCGGCTCGGCTGCTGCCCTCGGCCCACGCGATCGAGCGCGAATTTCGCATCATGCATGCGCTGGCCGGCACCGACGTACCGGTGGCCCAAATGCTGTGCTTGTGCGAGGACGAGTCGGTGCTGGGCCGCGCTTTCTATGTGATGGAATTCGTTGAAGGGCGCGTGTTCTGGGACCAGGCCCTGCCCAGCTTGCACCGCAACGAGCGCGGCGAGGCCTACGACGAAATGAACCGCGTCATCGCAGCGCTGCACCGGGTCGACTTTGCGGCGCTGGGCCTGAGCGACTACGGCCGGCCCGGCAATTACTTCGAGCGCCAGATCGGGCGCTGGAGCAAGCAATACGCCGCCTCCATCACCGAGCCGATTGCTGCCATGGATGCGCTCATCGCCTGGCTGCCCGAGCACATTCCCCAGGCCGCCCGCGACGACGGACGCACCTGCATCGTGCACGGCGACTTCCGCCTCGACAACCTGATCTTTCATCCCACCGAACTGCAAGTGGTGGCGGTGCTCGACTGGGAGCTGTCGACGCTGGGCCATCCCATGGCCGACTTTGCCTACCACTGCATGTCCTGGCACATCAAGCCGGGCGTGTTTCGCGGCATCGGCGGACTTGATCTGGACAACCTGGGCATCCCGATGCAAGGCCCCTACCTGCGCCGCTATTGCGAGCGCACCGGTGTGCCCGAGCCCTCAGCGCGCGACTGGAACTTTTACCTGGCCTACAACCTGTTTCGCATCGCCGCCATCTTGCAAGGCATCGCCAAGCGCGCCCAAGACGGCACCGCCTCGAGCGAGCGGGCCAAAGATTCGGGTGCAGGCGCCCGGCCGCTGGCCGAGTTGGCCTGGCAATTTGCAC
>JBILGP010000111.1:0-5925 GCA_044350985.1 Polaromonas sp.
ATACAGGCGTAGCTCGCGCAGGCGCAAGACCTCGCGCCAGCGCAGCCGGTCGCCCCAGCAGGCGCGCAGCAACTCGCCTGCGCCCCAGGCATAGCCGCTGCGCCAGCGCCGCCACAGCAAGGCCGGCGCGGCGGTGCGGTGGCCTTCGTGGCTGACCGCGTCGATGGGCAGGCGCCACAGGCTCCAGCCCGCCCGCCGCAGGCGCAGGCCGAGCTCGTATTCTTCATAGCTGTGCAAATTGCGATCGCTCAGGTGGCCCACCGACTCGATCGCGCTGCGCCGGTACAGGCCACCGCCGTCGAGCCGGTCAACCGCGGCGCTGCGGCGCCGGGCCGTGGGTTTGTCGTTGCGGGCACGGTACTCAAGGTGCGCCAGGTTGCGCTCGAGCACCTGCCCGCCCACTGCGGCCAGCTGCGGGTTTTGCGCCAGCACAGCCGCAGCGGCCTGCAAAAAGCCCGCTTGCAGTTCCATGTCGCCATCCATGAGGTAGATCAGCGATCCCCTGGCATGCTCAAAACCCAGTTGCGCGCCGATGCCGCAGCAGCGTTCGTTGGCGTGGGCCAGTTGCACGATACGCACCGGATAGCGCCGCGCCAGTGCCACGGTGTCATCGCTCGAGCAGGAGTCGGCCAGCACGACTTCGCCGCCGATGTCCTGCAAGGCCCGCAAGGCGCTGTCCAGACAGGCCTCGATGTGGGTTTGCTCGTTGAGGGCCTTGATCACGATGGAGACAGGACCGGGCGGCGGGGGCGGGGGGATGGGCCGGTGCGATGGCGCAGCAGTGGGCATGGTCGATCAGGGTAGGGTGTGGGGACGGTGGTGGGGCGTCGGTGCGATGCCCGATGGGTGCCGCGCCGCAGTGGCCCGCTCGCGCCAGCGCAGACTGCGCTCGATCCAGCGCTTGGGCATCAGTGCCGTCATCAGCAGCGTGAACCACCAGCGCCGCCCGCTGGCGGCCGGTCGCGCTTGCAGCAGCCAGCGCCAGGCTTGCCTGCGCCGGCCCGCTTGCAGCGCCTCGCGTGCCAGACTGAGTTCTTGCTGGGCGATCAGCCAGACCGTGTCGCGTCGCAGCTCGGGGCTCAGGGCCGCGCAGCGCTGGCGCAGCCGATCGAGAAAGGGAAAGGTCCGGGCGTTAACATGGGCGCTGCTCAAGCTGCCTTGCACCTGCACCCGGTAGGCCACTAGCGGTTTGTGCGCTAGCGCCACCGCACTGTGCTCGGCCAGCCTGAACCACAGGTCAAGGTCTTCGCCGAGCGACTCGCCCGGCGCAAAACACGGCTGCAGCATCAACAGCCGGCTGCGCCGCACCGCCACCGAACTGCTGCTCAGGGTTGGGCCTTGCATCCAGCGACGGGCCAGGCGATCGATGCGCTCGATATCGGCCGGCTCGGGGCTCACCGGCCAGGGCGGCGGCCAGGGGCCGTCCGCATCGGGCATGCGCACAAAGTCGGCCGCCACCACATCGGCCTGCGGGCAGCGCTGCTGCGCTTCGATCAGCGTGCTCAGGTAGTTCGGGTGCAGCCAGTCGTCGGCATCGAGAAAGCACACCCACTGACCCTGTGCGGCATCAATGCCGCGGTTGCGCGCCACGGCCACGCCGGCATTGGCCTGCCGCAGCAGCCGCACCCGCGCATCGGTGCACTGCGCCACGATCTGGGGGCCCTCATCGCGCGAGCCGTCGTCGACCACCACCACCTCGAAGTCGGCGCAGTCCTGCGCCAGCACCGACTGCAGCGTGCAGTCGATGTAGGCCGCCTTGTCGTGCAGCGGGATCACCACGGAAAACCTCATGCCAGAGCCCCGCTTGTGGCCAAACGGCTCGATGTGCGAACCGGGGCGCTGCGGTGGGCCGCCAGCGTGATGAGCAGCAGCAGGTGAATGATCAGATCTGGCCCATAGCCGATCAGCAGCAGGGGCACTTCGCTGCCGGCGCGCAGCAGCAAGGCCAGCAGCAGCGCCAGCGACAGGCCTTGCGATGCTCTGGCGCAGCGCAGGCTGAGCACGCACAGCACGCCCAGGTAGAGCGTGAGCGCCGTGGCCCCGACCAGACCCGAGCGCGAGAGCGTGTCCATCAGCTGGTTGTGGGCATGGGTGGCGTTGGCCATGCCGATGGCGCGGCGGTAGTTGTCGTCCCAAATTTGCAGCCCCCAGCCCCAGATCGGATGGCGCTGCCATTCTTCCCAGGCGATGACCCAGATCCGGTCGCGACCCGTCATGGAGCTGAGCTGGCCGCCTTCGCTGCTGAGCAAAAAGCGCTGCAAGCCTTCGCCCAGGTTGCCAAAGAGCAGCAGTCCAAGCGAGGCTGCCACGCCCAGCAGGGCCAGCGCGATCCAGGCCAGTGCCGGGGTGCTGTCGTGCACATTGCCCAATTGCGCGCGCAGCCGGGGCGTCCAGCGCAACGCCAGCACCGAGCCGCTGCACAGCGCGAAGGCCAGCCAGGCGGTTTTCGATTGGGCCATGAACAGCACGCTCAAGCCCAGCAGCCAGGCGCAGCGGTTGAGCCAGCGCCGCTCAAGCGCTTGCATCTGCAAGCACAGCAGGCCCAACTGGGCCAGCAGCCCCATCGCAACCGGGTGCGTGGCCAGGCCGCCAAAGCGGGGCAGCCCCGGGATCAGGCCTTGCCCGTACTGGCGGTCGAGCACCAGCGTGGGCGCGATCGGGATGAGCAGCACGCCGGCCAGCATGAGCAGCAGCAGCGCATTGCGCGTGGTGCGCAGGGCCAGGGTGTATTCGCGCGGGCCGCACAAGGTGGCGGCCAAGCCGATGAACAGCGGGTAGAGCAGGTTGTGGCTCCAATAGGGATGGGCTGCCGCCCAGGCGGGCGCGGCGATAGTGCCCAGCCAAAACAGCACAAAGGCCAGCGGCAGCGCGGGTGCCAGGGCCTGCCGCGACCGTGTCAGCCAGTGGCTCATGATGCGTTCGGTGCTGATGGCCAGCAGCAGCAGCGAGACCACCGGCTGCAGGGCGTTCAAAAGAGGCGGCCGCGGTGGATCGGGCGCAAACTCGGGCAGCAAGAAGTTGCTCGTCAAATCGCGCCCACTGAGCCAGACGCCGGCGGCCATGACGGCCAGCAGGGCCGGCATCACCCAGTGCATGAAGCCGTGTTCGCGCACCGCGCTCAGATGCAGGGCGCCGGCCATCGCCAGCCAGGCGACGGCCGCGCCCAGCAGCGCGGCCAGCAGCCAGGGGAGCAGGGAAAGGTTGAGGTCCATGCGCCGCTGGCCTCAAATGCGATGCGAGGGGTTTTGCAAGGCCATGCGCCCGCTGCCTGCCAGGGGGCGATGCAGCCGGGGCGCAAAGCGAAGCACCATGGACCAGGCCTGCGGGCCCAGGCAGCGCGCAAGCCAGGCCGGACGCGCATAGAGCACCAGCGCCAGGACCGTTGCCGGCGCGAGGGCCCCGGCGGCCAGGCGCAGCCAGGGGGCACTGCCCTCCAGCGGGCTTTGCGCGGCCCAACTCAGGCCAACCGCCGCACTGGTCAGCCACACGCTGCGCCAGGCCTGCGGTGCCAGCTCCCACCAGGTCAAGTCGAGTGCCGACAGGGCTGCGCCCACGAGCAGCAGGGCGCGGGCCAGCAGCAGCAAGGCCGCCGCACTGGCCGCCGCCTCGATGCCCCAGGGCGCCACCGTCCAGATTGCGATCGCACCGAGCGCGATCAGCGGCAACTGCAGCGCCCACTCGTGCTGGCGGCGACCCGTGTTCCAAAGCACTGGGGTCGAGATGCCCCAAATGGCCAACGCCGGCATGAAGGCCAGCAGCCAAGCCAGCACCGGTCCCGCGGCGCGCCACTGCGTGCCGTACAAAATCTGCACCAGATCCCCTGCGAGCAGGGCCGAGACGGCGAACACCGGCACCGCCACCACCAGCAGCGTGGCCAGCATTTGCAGGTAAGCCTGCGCGAGGCGATTGCCCTGACCCTGCATTTGCGCGCCCGCCGCCAGGAAGGCCGGCTGCAAGGCGCCCAGCAGCACGCTGTTGGGCACGCTGGCCAGGTTGTAGGCCACGTTGTACAGCCCCAGCGACCAAGTGCCCAAAAGCCGGCCGATCAGCACCCGGTCGAGGTTGGCCAGACTCCAGTTGACCAAGTTGGTGAGGAAAACCGCTTGGCCTGTGGCCAGGGTTTGCCCGGCTCGCTCGTACCAAAGCAGGGGCTTGACCGGATGGCGGCAAGCGGCCAGGCTGGCCAGCAAGGCCACGGCCGCTTGCACCAGCCAGGCCGCCACCAGCGCGTGCACGCCCAGGCCGGCCCAGGCCAGGGCGATCCCCACGGCACCATAGCCCACCAGATAGCTGCCCAGCTGAATCAGGCCGAGCGCGCGAAAGTTCAACGCCCGCGTCAGCAGGCAGCTCGACGGCGCGGTAGCGGCCTGCAACAGGCAGCTCCAGGAGAGCCAGCGGATCACCGATTCGGCCTCCGGCTCCTTGAACGCGGCGGCCAGCGCCGGCGCCAGCGCTTGCAGCGCCAGCACGGCCAGCAGCCCGGCCAGCAGCTGCCAGGTCCAGGCGAAGCGGATGTCCTGCTCGTCGATTTCGGCGCGCTGCATCAGGCTCCAGCTCAGGCCAAAGCCGGCCACAAAGCCGGCCAGCGTCAGCACCACCATGCCGATGGCAAACAGGCCAAAGGCCTGCGGCCCGAGCAGGCGAGCCAGGGCCACCTGCGCGCCGATCTGCAGCACCAGGCGGGCGGCGCCGGTCAGCACACTCCAGCGCATGGCGCGCACGCCCGGGCGTCCCAGGGACATGGCTCAAGCGTCCTTGACAGGCACGCTCAGCCGGCCCGGCTCAGCAAAGATGTGTCCACAGGAAGCCAGAAGCAGGCAAGGGGCAAACAGATCGGTGGGCGGCAAATCGGGTGGCATGCGCCCGATCTTGGCCCAGCGGGGCGCTGCGCTGTGTCGGCGCAGCGCGCACCGCAGCGTCAGCGCAGGCCTTACATCCCGACGTAGTTGGGCCCGCCGCCGCCTTCGGGCGTGACCCAGACGATGTTTTGCGTCGGGTCTTTGATGTCGCAGGTCTTGCAGTGCACGCAGTTTTGCGCGTTGATCTGCAGCCGATCGCCACCGTCGTCGTTCTTGACGTATTCGTAGACGCCTGCTGGACAGTAGCGGCCCTCGGGGCCGGCGTAGCGGGCCAAATTGGTGGCCACTGGCACGCTGGCATTTTTGAGCGTGAGGTGGGCCGGCTGGTTTTCTTCGTGGTTGGTGTTGCTGATGAACACGCTCGAGAGCCGGTCAAAGCTGAGCTTGCCGTCGGGCTTGGGGTAGCTGATCTGCGGCATCTCGGCAGCCGGGCGCAGCTTGCCGTGGTCGGCGCTGGTGTTGCGGATGGTCCACGGTGGGCTTTGCACGCCCACCTTGGGCAAGAACCAGTGCTCCACGCCCGTCATCAGCTTGCCGACCAGCGGGCTCTTTTTGAACCAGTTCTTAAAGTTGCGGTAGGTCCACAGCTCTTCATGCAGCCAGCTGGCCTTGAATTTGTCTTCAAAGGCGCTGAGCTCGTCACTGGTGCGGCCGGCGGCGAGCGCTTCGAAAGCGGCCTCGGCGCACAGCATGCCGCTCTTGATCGCCGCATGGCTGCCTTTGATGCGCGCCGCATTCAAGAAGCCCGCGTCGCAGCCCACCAGCGCGCCGCCTGGGAAAACCGTCTTGGGCAGCGCCTGCGGCGTGCCGTTGTTGAGCGCGCGCGCGCCGTAGCCGATGCGCTTGCCGCCTTCAATGTGGGCGCGGATGCTCGGGTGGGTCTTCCAGCGCTGCATCTCTTCAAAGGGGCTCATCCAGGGGTTGGCATAGTCCAGGCCGATCACATAGCCCAGCGTGACCTGGTTGCCCTCGAGGTGGTAGAGAAAACCACCGCCAAAGGCATCATCGTTCAAAGGCCAGCCGGCGGTGTGCACCACCAGGCCGGGCTTGGCTTTTTCGGGTGGGA
>JBILGP010000112.1:0-5903 GCA_044350985.1 Polaromonas sp.
CTACCTCAACCTGATGCGAGAGGTGCGGGAGTCGCTCGAGGCCGGCCAGTTCAGCGCCTGGACGGCGCAGTTCAAGGCCGATCGCGCGCGCGGCTTGTAAGCCCGACTGGCCTGGGGCTTGGCGTTCTGCGGCGCAGGGCCTCTTTAGGGGCGGCGCAAATCGGCCAACAGTTGCCCATGGGCCAAGGTGTGCGCATCGTGCACCGGCTCCAGCCAGGGCTCTTGCAAGGCGCTGGCGTACCAGTCTTTCATGGCCGGCAAATCCAGCAAGGTCCGCACGTAGGCGCCGCAGGCCTCAGACAGCGGCAGCGCAAAAGTCTGCACGCGAAAAGCCACCGGACAAAAGAAGGCATCGACCGCGGTAAACGAGGGGCCGGCCAGAAAAGGCCCGCCGAAACGCTCCAGGCCTTGACTCCAAAGGGTCTGCAGCCGCTGCAGATCGGCCGCCAAGGCTTGCAGGGACGTGGCATCCAAGCTGACGCGCAAGCCGCAATTCATGGAGCAGATATTGCGCAAGGTCGAAAAGCCTGAATGCATTTCTGCTGCGGCGCAGCGCGCCCAGGCGCGTGCGGACGCATCGGCCGGCCACACTGCCGCCTGCTGCTCAGCCAGGTACTCGGCTATTGCCAGGCTGTCCCAAACGACCTGCTGGCCATCGTGCAGGCAGGGCACCTTGCCGCTGGGCGAGAACGCATCAAAGCCGCTGGCGCCGCCTCCCATGGGAAAGGGCCTGAGCTCTTCTTCGAAGGCCATGCCCAAGGTGCGCATCAGCACCCAGGGCCGCAGCGACCAGGACGAATAGTTTTTATTGGCGATGTAAAGCTTCATGGTTTATGGCCTTTCAATAATGACTGTTCACCAGCAACTGCCTCAAGCCGAGGCGGCAAAGACGGTGAGCACCCCGGTGTAGCCGTAGATGTGGCTCGCAGCGATTTCGCCGGCCGCAAAAAAACCAATCAAGGGCACATCGCCCAGTGCACGCCGCACGATCTGCAGCTCGGCGCTGGGCCCGCCAAAATGCGGTCCGCCACGGCCCGAGCAGCTCACATAAATTGCACCGGCCATGCCTCTGGCCAGATGCGGCTCAGACAACAAGGGCGGCGCTTGCATCGCCTGCGCCGCCTCCAGCGGCAGCCGGGCCGCCTCGACCTCTTCGCGAATTTCGGCGCAAATGCGCACCAGGTCAGCACGCGCAGCGGCCGTGTTGCGCTCGCAAAAACTCAGCCGCATGCCCAGCTCGGTGCTCTGCGCCAGCGCCAGCGCCTGCCGCGCCGGATCGAGCCCGATGATGTGGCGCACCCAGGTGTCCTGCCCGAACTGACCGGCCCGACGCTCGACGTCGCTGGCCTGGGCTCCAGCGCGCAAGCCCACCAGGGTGCGGCGCACCTTGGCCAGCGCCGGCTGTGGCTCATCGAGCGTGATGCCCAGATCGGCCAGCAGGATCTGCAAAGCCGGCTGGCCGTCGAGCTCGAGCACCACATGGCCGTCACAGGCGGTGATCACGCGCTCAGGCGACACCGGCTGGCAGCCCTGCGTCACGCGCGAGATCAAGGGCACGCCGGGACCAAAGGCCACACCGCTGAGGCCGCCAGCGAACACGCCGCCGGCCCCGCCCTGGCCGCGCACATGGCCGTGGGCGCTTTGCGCAAACTGCACCTGCGCGCCGCGGCTGGCCGACAGACCACCGAAGAGGTACTGGCCACTGGTGCGCTGAGCCATCTCGGCCACCAGCTCGGCCAGATCGGGCTGCTGCGGATCGGCATGCACCAAGGCGCTGTGCGCCTGAAAGCGGTCGGCAGCTGGCAGCGGCGCCACGCCTGAAAACACCCGGTACTGATCGCCCGGCAACTGGCACAGCATGACCGCCATGGCCGGCTCGTCAAAGTACTCCACGTTGTTGGCAGCGATCCCCACGCCGACCGTGCCCGACCAGTCGACCACCTCGGGCAGGTGCGCGCTCAGGTGGTCAAGAATGTCTTGTGCATGCGCCGCGTAGTGATCGGTGATGTAGATCAGCCCCAGATTGGGCGCGCCCGCATGGTCGGGCTTGGCCATGGCCGCGCGCAGTTGCGCCAGCACCAGGGCAGCGGCCATCGGCCACTGCGGGTGGGTGGCGTGGCCGTAGGCAAACAGCTTGCTCACGGCGCCTTGCGGGACTTGGCCGCTTGCCCCTTGCGCGCCGGCTTGGCTGCAGGGGAGGCGCTGCCTGTCTGCGCCGGCGCATCGGCGCTCTTGCGACTGTGCGCATCGGCCACCGCCGCTTGCGCGATTTGCTGGAACTGCTGGGTCAGTGCGCCCCACCACTGCATCGGATCGACCGGGCCGGAGGCTGCGGGCGATGCTTTGGCGGCCGATGCCGCGCGCGCCTTTGCGGACTGTCGGCGCGGCTTGGCCGGTGGTTCAGCCGCTGGGGGCGCGACGGGGGCCTGAGCTGGGGCAGCGGCGGCAGAGCCCGCAGAAGGGGCCGCCGGCGCCTTAACACTGAAGGCCTGGGCCATGTCCTGCAGACTGACGTTCATGCCCTTCAGAGCAACCAGCGTCATCTTCTGCACCTCCAGCGCCTGGATCGTGGCCTTCAGTGCGGTGCCGTTTTGCTCCAGCCAGAACAGCACCGCCTTGAGTTCGGCGATGCGCTTGTCCAGGTCCTCGACGCTCAAGGTCGGCGCCACCCAGCCGCCCAAGGCCGGCCCTGCGCCAGCCGAGGCCTGCGCCGGCTTGGTCAGGCTCTGCAAAAACTCAAAGCCTGGCACCCACTTGCCAAAGTCACCAAAACCGGTCGCATCGCTTTGCCCCATGATCGACACCCTCCATTCGTAGAACCGAACCCGGCAGCCCATGCAGCCAGCGCAGCCGGCGCTTGGCCGCAACCCGTCCATTGTGCAATGGCCGAGCGACTCGGTGGCCCGCTTTCATGCGCGATCACACAAAAACACGCCTCCGGTTTGCTAAGCTGGCAGACCCTCAAACGCCAGCCGATCAAGAGCCGGACTGTGGCCCCGATCGGATCGGTTCGCGCCGCCCCACACGGCTGCGCCCATCAACGCCCGCTATGGAACACAGCTTTGCCTCGGCCACCATCTTGCTCCTGCTGATCACCGATCCATTGGGCAACATCCCGATCTTCGTCAACAGCCTCAAGGCCGTGCCGGCCGAGCGACGCAGCCGAGTCATCGTGCGCGAGGTGCTGATCGCCTTCGTGGTGCTGCTGGCCGTCATGTTCGCCGGACAGGCTTTTCTGCGGGCGATGAGCCTGTCGGAAGAGTCGCTGCAAATCGGTGGCGCCCTCGTGCTGTTCCTCATTGCGGTGCGCATGGTTTTCCCACCGCCGCCACAAGACAGCCCGGTGCCCGAAACCGAACCGCTGATCGTGCCGCTGGCCATCCCGGCGCTGGCCGGTCCCTCGGCCCTGGCCACCGTGCTGCTGCTGGTCAGTCAGGCGCCCGAGCGTCGGCTTGAATGGGTGGCTGCGCTGAGCGTGACCATGATCGTCTGCGCGGCGGTGCTGCTGATGGCCGAGCGCCTGCAAAGGGCGGTGGGCCTGAGGGTGATCGGGGCCTTCGAACGGCTCATGGGCCTGATCCTGGTGAGCATCTCGGTGGAGATGCTGATCCGCGGCATGAAGTCACTGGCGCGGACGTGGCCGGCCTGAGTAGAGGGCAAGGAACCAGCCCGCAACGGCCAGTTAAAAGGTGCCGGCACTGGAGCCAGACTTAAAGTCGCTGACATGGAGAGAAAACGCCGCCCTCGTGCGGCTGATGCGTTCGGTCAATGCCCTGTCATGTGACAGACACGTGGCAGAGGCGCCATCCTCGCGCACCTAGGCGCAACCCCCATTGCCGCAAAGGCTTTGTGGCAAAAGGTGTCACGAATTTTTCACGGGAGATTCATACAGTCGTTCGAGAAGCAAGCGATCAGGCCCACGCCGATCAGTGCCCGGCCATCCGAGCGCTCTCACACGAGCTCCCATGTCCATCCGTTCGTCAAAACCTATTGCTGGTCTGATCCTCGTTGTGATCTTCGGCGGGCTCATCGGATGCAGCCCGCGCCTGATGCTGATCAATCAGGCGGCCGACGTCTGGGCCACGCAGTCGCAGGAACAAGAAGAAGATCTTGGCCTGGCCCGCGAAGCCAGCGCCTTCTACCTCAAGGCTTCCGAAGCTTTGCTGCGCCAAACGCCCGCTCACCTGCCGCTGGCGCAGTCGGTGGCTTCGGGCCTGACCCAGTATGCCTATGCCTTTGTGGCCTTTGAGGCCGAGCGGCTGCATGGGGCCGACCCCAAGGCAGCCCGACAGCTCAATGAGCGGGCGCGGCGACTTTACTGGCGTGCGCACCGCCATGCCATGACTGCACTGTCCCGCGCGAACCCCGATCTGCTCGCGATCTTGAAGCAGGCCCAGACCAATCAAAAAGTCAGCCTGAGCACTGAGCAGGTAGGACTGGCGTATTGGGCCGCCGCGTCCTGGGGCGCCTTCATTGCCCTGTCCAAGGACGACCCCGAAGCGGTGGCCGATCTGCCCATGGCGGTGCGCTTGGCAGAACTGGCCTGGCAAACCTCGCCCCGGTTCGGCAATGGTGCGCTGGCCAGTCTGATGGGGCAGTTCGAAGCGGCGCGTCCCGGTGGACTCAAGGCCAAAGCCAGACAGTACTTTGATCAGGCCATCGAAATAGGGGCGGGTACCCAAGCTGGCCCCTATGTGGCCAAGGCCGAGGCCATTGCCCTTGCCGACGGAGACCGCCCCGCCTTTGAGACCCTGCTCAAACAAGCCCTGGCGGCCAGCAACAAACGCACGGACCTCGACAACCAGATCATGCGTCAGCGCGCGCAGTGGCTGCTGGATAACGCCGATGATCTGTTTTAAACCCACCTCTCATGGATGACATGCAATCTTCATATTGGCAAAAATCGCTGGCTCGGATCTTGTTGATCGGGACGATGCTGCTCACTTCAGGGGCTCATGCCAACGAGAAGACCCTGCGCATCGGCTCTTTGGTCCCCAAGAATTCTCTCTACCACCGCCAGCTGATTGACATCGCCGACAGCTGGCGCACCGCCCAAGGCGGAAAGGCCCGTTATGTGGTCTTTCCTGATGGCAGTCAGGGCGGTGAGGCCGAGATGGTGCGCCGCATGCGCATCGGCCAATTGCAAGGAGCGCTCTTGTCGGTGGTGGGCTTGCGCGAAATAGAGCCGTCGATTGCCGCCTTGCAGTCCATGCCTTTGCTGTTTCGCAACTGGGAAGAAGTGGACCATGTGCGCGAGAAGATGCGGCCGGCCGTTGAACAAAAGTTTCTGGACAAAGGTTTCGTGATTCTGGCGTGGGGCGACGCCGGATGGGTGCGTTTTTTCTCGAAAGAACCAGCCAAGCGCCCAGACGATTACAAACGCATGAAGTTTTTTGCCTGGGGCTCCGAGCCCGACCAACAGGCAATCATGAAAAACCTGGGATACACCCCGGTGCCACTGGAGCCCACTGACATCTTGCCGGCCATTCAGACTGGCATGATCAGTGTGGTGCCTTCAACACCCTACTTCGCGCTGGCGACCCAGATTTATCAAACGGCGCCGCACATGCTGGACATCAACTGGGCGCCCATCGTGGGCGCGCTGGTCATCACCCGCAAGACCTGGGACGAGATGTCGGCGCAGACTCAGTCGGTCGTGCGCACGAGCAGCGAGAAAGCCGGCGTACAGCTTCGCGCCCATGCCCGCCAAGAGGTCCAAGAAGCGGTCGAGGCCATGAAAAAACGCGGCCTGATCGTGCACACCCCCAATGCCGAACAAATGAGGGAGTGGAACGAGCTGGCCGACAAGCTCTATCCGCGCATTCGCGGCACGATGGTTCCCAGTCAGACCTTCGATGAGGTCATGGGGCACCTCAAGGCTTACCGCTCCGGCAAGTCCAAGT
>JBILGP010000113.1:0-5891 GCA_044350985.1 Polaromonas sp.
GTGCTGCCGCAGCGCTTTGAAACCGCGGTGGCCTATATGGCGCTGCTGCAGATGGGTGCGGTGGCCATGCCGCTGTCGGTGCTGTTTGGCCCGGAGGCGCTGGTCTACCGCTTGCAGGACAGCGAGGCGGTGGCGGCGATTGCCGATGGGCAGGCCATGCCCGCCTTGCAGGGCCTGCGCGGCAGTTGCCCGGCGCTGCGCAGCCTGATCGGCGTGGACGGCGCGGGCGGCGATGTCGATTGGGCGCAGGCTCTGGCCAGTCACAGCGGTGGTCGCACCGGTGTGCGTCCCGCGCGCACCCGGGCCGACGACCCTGCGGTGCTGATCTACACCAGCGGCACCACCGGCGCGCCCAAGGGTGCGCTCATCCCGCATCGCGCACTGATCGGTAACCTGACCGGTTTTGTGTGCAGCCAGAACTGGTTTGGCTTTGATGGCGTGCACAACCACCGCAGCGAGGCGGTGTTTTGGTCGCCGGCCGACTGGGCTTGGACGGGCGGGCTGATGGACGCGCTGCTGCCCACGCTGTACTTTGGCCGGCCGATCGTGGCCTGCGCCGAGCGTTTTGGCGCCGAGATGGCGTTTGAGTTGATGCAGCAGCACGGGGTCAGCCACACCTTTTTGTTCCCGACGGCGCTCAAGGCCATGATGAAGGCGTGTGCGCAGCCGCGCCTGAAGTACCGGCTCAAGCTGCAGGCCATCATGAGTGCCGGTGAGGCGGTGGGCGACGCGGTGTATGCCTACTGCCGCGACCACCTGGGTGTGGTCGTCAACGAGATGTTTGGGCAGACCGAGATCAACTACATCGTGGGCAATTGCGCGATGCAGTGGGCCCGGGACGGGCAGGGCGAGCCGGTGGCCGCGCGTGCCGGCCAGGCTGTGGGTTGGCCGGCGCGCGCGGGCAGCATGGGCAAGCCCTATCCCGGCCACCGGGTGGCGGTGATTGACGAGCACGGCCGCGAGTGCCCCGTGGGTGTCTCCGGCGATGTGGCCTTGCACCGGCAGGATGTGCACGGCCAGAACGACCCGATCTTCTTTTTGGGCTATTGGAAGAACGAGCCAGCCACGGCGGCCAAGTACACCGGCCCTTGGTGCCGCACCGGCGACTTGGCGCGGCGCGATGAGGACGGCTACCTGTGGTACGAGGGTCGCTCGGACGACGTCTTTAAGGCCGCGGGCTATCGCATCGGGCCGGGCGAGATCGAAAACTGCCTGGTCAAGCACCCGGCGGTGGCCAATGCCGCGGTGGTGCCCAAGCCCGATCGCGACCGCGGCGCCCTGGTCAAGGCTTATGTGGTGCTGTCGGCCGACTATGCGGCGCGCCGGCCCGAGGGTGCGCCGCGCGCCGCTTTCGATGCGCGGGTGACGGCCGCGCTGCAGGCGCATGTGCGCGGTCTGCTGGCGCCCTATGAGTACCCCAAGGAGGTGGAATACATCGACCAGTTGCCCATGACCACCACCGGCAAGGTGCAGCGGCGGGTGCTTCGCTTGCAGGAGGAAGAGCGCGCACGGGCGGCCACTGCCCCTCGGTGAGAGCCGGCCTGCCCACGAGGGCGCGCCTGGGCGACAAGCGCTCGGGCCTCTGGCTTGGGTCTGCCCTTAAACTGACCGTTTTGTACTGACCGCAGCGAGGCACCGATGAAGCTGATTTCTCTGGGCACCAGCGACCTCAAGGTTGCGCCGATTTGTCTGGGCACCATGACGTTTGGCGAGCAGGTCGATGAGCCGACCTCGCATGCCATCCTCAGTCGCAGCCTGGAGCTGGGCGTCAACTTCTTGGACACGGCCGAGATGTACTCGGTGCCGACCAAGGCCGAGACTTACACCCGCACCGAGACTTACATCGGCAACTGGCTTGCAGCCCATCCGGGTGCGCGCCAAAAGCTGGTGATCGCCACCAAGGTGGCCGGTCCGGCCCGGGTGCCTTGGGTGCGCGGCGGCAAGCCCGATCTGACGGGCCAGGACATCATTGAAGCGTGCAATGCCAGCCTCAAGCGTTTGCGCACCGATGTGATCGACCTCTATCAGATTCATTGGCCGGTACGCCATGTGCCGGCTTTCGGTCAGATGTATTTTGATCCGGCCAAGGACGTGCCGGTCACGCCCATCCTGGAGCAGTTGCAGGCCCTTGGTGAGTTGGTCAAGGCTGGCAAGGTCAGGGCCATTGGCCTGTCCAATGAGACGCCCTATGGCGTGCACGAATTTGTGCGCCTGGCCGAGCTGCATGGCTTGCCGCGCATTGCCAGCGTGCAAAACCCGTATTGCCTGATCAACCGCACCGTGGAAAACGCGCTCGACGAGAGCCTGTACCGGCTCAATGTGGGCTTGCTGGCCTACTCGCCGCTGGGCTTTGGTTTGCTCACCGGCAAGTACGACGAGAGCGGCACCGACCCCGACAAGGGGCCGCGTGAGGCGCGTCTGAGCAAATACGAGTCGGTGCGTCAGCAGCGCTGGGGCCGGGCTGACGCCTTGAAGGCGGCCAGGCGCTACAACGCGCTGGCACGCAAGCACGGCCTGACGCCGACGCAGATGGCGCTGGCTTTTTGCTATCGCCGCCGATTGGTGGCCAGCACCATCATCGGGGTGACCTCGGTGGCGCAGCTCGAAGAAGACCTCAAGGCCTGGGACACCGAGCTCAGCCCCGAACTGCTCAAGGCCATCGACGACATTCGGTGGGAGATGCGCGATCCGGCGGTTTGATGGCGGGCAAGAAGTCTTCTGGCGGTCAGACGCCGGCCACGCAGTTTTTGCAGGCGCGCGGCGTCGCCTTTACCGAACACCCCTACGAGTACCTTGAGCACGGCGGGGCCGAGCACAGCGCCAAGGTGTTGGGGCTCGATCCGTTTTCGGTGGTCAAGACTTTGGTGATGCAAGACCAGGACGGCGCGCCGCTGATCGTGCTCATGCACGGCAATCGGCAGGTGTCGACCAAGAACCTGGCCCGCCAGATCGGCGCCAAGAAGGTGGAGCCCTGCCTGCCCGAGGTGGCGCAGCGCCACAGCGGTTATCTGGTGGGCGGTACCTCGCCATTTGCGACCCGGCGCGCCATGCCGGTGTACATCGAAGAGACGATACTGGGCCTGCCTAAAATTGCGATCAATGGCGGGCGGCGCGGGTTCTTGATTGGCCTGGCGCCGCAGTTTTGTGTGCAGTTGCTCGGTGCGCAGCCGGTGCAATGCGCGATTGACAAGTAAACAGCCGAAAGAGTGCCCGTGACGTCCCTGTATCTTTTGGCGGCTGTGTTGGCCGCTTACCTGATCGGATCGCTGTCGTTTGCGGTGATCGTCAGCCGCTTGATGGGTCTGAGCGATCCGCGCAGTTATGGCAGCAAAAATCCAGGCGCCACCAACGTGCTGCGCTCGGGCAACAAGCTCGCCGCCGTGCTCACCTTGCTGCTCGATGCACTCAAGGGCTGGCTGCCGGTGGCCGCCGTGGTCTGGCAGGGCGACGCATGGGGCCTGGGGTCGGGCGCTGTGGCGGCAGTGGGCCTGGCTGCTTTCGCCGGTCACCTCTATCCGGTGTTTTTCAAGTTTGCAGGCGGCAAGGGCGTGGCCACTGCGGCTGGGGTGCTGCTGGGCGTGCACCCTGTGCTGGGTCTGGCGGTGCTGGCCACTTGGCTGTTGGTGGCCTACTTCACCCGCTATTCATCGCTGTCGGCCCTGGTCAGCGCGGTGGCAGCGCCGCTGATCTACCTCGCGCTCGATCGCGGGGTTTGGTATGTGGATGGGCGCATCACGCTGATGCTGGTGGTCATGGGCGCGCTGCTGATTTGGCGCCACAAGGGCAATATCGACAAGCTGGTGCGCGGCCAGGAGTCCAAGATCGGCAGCAAGAAGGGCTGAGCGGGCCCGCTGGCCCAGCTGAACTTCAGTCCCTGAAGTTGTTAAAGCTCAGCGGCAGGTCCTTGATCTCGGTGCGAATGAGCGCCATCGCACTTTGCAGGTCGTCTCGCTTGGCGCCGGTCACCCGCACTGCATCGCCCTGGATCGAGGCTTGCACCTTGAGCTTGCTGCCTTTGATGGCCTGCTGGATTTTTTTGGCGTCTTCGGTGGCGATGCCGTTGCGCACCTTGCTGACCTGCTTGACCTTGTCGCCGCCGATCTTCTCGACCTTGCCCAGATCGAGGTAGCGCACGTCGACGCCGGCTTTGGCCAGCTTGTTGCGCAAGATGTCGTTGATTTGATCGATCTGGAACTGCCCGTCGCCGGTCAGGGTGATGTCCTTGTCCTTGATCTCGATGGCCGCTGAAGTGCCTTTGAAGTCAAAACGTGTGCCGATTTCCTTGGCCGAGTTGTCGACCGCATTCTTGAGCTTGACCAGATCGGCTTCGAGGACGGTGTCGAAAGAGGGCATGTGAGTGGTTCTTTTAGGTGTAAATCACGGTGCGACAATCCCCAAATGTTAGTCGAGAAACAGGTTGCTCTGCAGGCGCACAACACCTTCGGCATCGTCGCCAAGGCGCACGAGTTGGTGCGCATTGGCAGCCAGCAGGACCTGCAAGCCGTGCTGGCCGACCCGCAGCTAAGAAGCAAGCCCAAGTTTGTGCTGGGCGGGGGCAGCAACATCGTGCTCACCGGTGACGTCAAGGCGCTGGTCTTGAAGGTCGAGATCAAGGGCAGGCGTTTGCTTGCTCAGACGCCGCGGGCGTGGGTTGTGGAGGCCGATGCGGGTGAAAACTGGCACGATCTGGTGGCCTGGACGCTGGCGCAGGGCTGGCCCGGCCTGGAAAATCTCGCCCTGATTCCGGGGACTGTGGGCGCCAGCGTGGTGCAAAACATCGGTGCCTACGGCGTCGAATTGCAAGACCGCTTTGATTCGCTCGACGCGATGGATCTGCAGACGGGCCAGGTGTTCACGCTCAATGCGGCGCAGTGCGCTTTTGGCTACCGCGACTCGGTGTTCAAGCATGCGCCGGCCTATGCGGCGCAGGGTCCGGGTGGCTCGGCCAGTTCTCGCGGCATGGGTCTGGCCGGCCGGGCGCTGATCTTGCGCGTGCGGTTTGCATTGCCACGGCCTTGGCGCGCGGTGCTGGGCTACGCGGATTTGCAGCGGCGCATGGCCGCCGAAGGCGCAGACGCCGCGCAGGTCACGCCTGAGCAGCTGTTTGACTGGATCTGCGAGATTCGCCGGGCCAAGCTGCCCGACCCGGCGGTGATTGGCAACGCGGGCAGTTTCTTCAAGAACCCGACCGTCAGCCCCGATCAGTGCGCCGACATCATCGCCCGCGACCCGAAGGTGGTGCATTACCCCATGCCCGACGGCAGCATCAAGCTGGCTGCCGGCTGGCTGATTGATGCCTGCGGCTGGAAGGGCAAAAGCGTCGGCCACGCCGGCGTGTACGAGAAGCAGGCCCTGGTGCTGGTCAACCGCGGCGGCCGCGAAAACCCCTGCACCGGCGGCGAGGTGATGACCCTGGCCAAAGCGATACAAACCAGCGTCTACGAACGCTTCGGCATCCGCCTGGAGCCCGAACCCGTCGTCATCTGAGCGCCCGGCCAGCCCCCGCCAGAAATTGGGGTCACGCCGGAAATTGGGGTCAGAGTCGAATTTATTAGGAAATTGCGTCAGGTGAAGTTAAAGAAATTGGGGTCAGAGTCGAATTTTTATTCGTTACAAATTTTGAAAATTAAATTGGTGTCTGACCCCGATTTCTCCGGAGCCACAGGGCTCACAAAAAACGGCCCGAAGGCCGTTTTTCTTGGAGGCATCACAACATCACTTCTTGCCGCCTTCTAGCTTGTAGATGTGCGGGCCGTCGCCTGCTGACAGCAGGCCGGTGTGGGCGTAGATGCCCAGCTTGGCGCGGGTGTCGGTGATGTCGAGGTTGCGCATGGTGAGTTGGCCGATGCGGTCCAGGGGGGTGAAGGGGGCGTCTTCGACCTTTTCCATGC
>JBILGP010000003.1:0-18139 GCA_044350985.1 Polaromonas sp.
GTTGGTTTTTCAGTTGTAGGCCGCGGCCGTACCCGGGGCCGGCGTGAAGCCCAGGTCGCCACGGGCCAGGGCTGCCTCACGCCCGCCGTAGCTCATGAGCAGTTGTTCTTGCCTGGCCTTGGCCCGGCGGTCGACCTCGTGCGGATCGAGGTGCTGCAGCAAAAGGCTGTGGCACTGACGCAAGCGCTCGGCATGGCCCGGATCGGTTGCCAGATCGTTGAGCTCTTCTGGGTCCAGTTCGAGATCAAACAGCTGCGGCGGGTGGTCGGTGTAGTGACAGTACTTCCAGCGGCCCGTGCGCAACATCGTGGCCCCGCCTGTCGATCCAATGGCATGGTACTCAGACAGCACCGGCCTGCTGGGCACGTCGCCACTGGCAAGGTCGACCAGGCAGTGGCCACTGGCCTGCGGCAGCTTGGGCGCGCCTGCAGCCTTGAGGAGGGTCACCGGGATGTCAACATGGCTGACCGGCTCTGCCACCACGGCACCGGCTGCCACCGACGCACCGGCCAGAATCAACGGCACGCCAGCCGACTCTTCGTAGAGGGTCGATTTGCCCCACAGGCCACGCGAGCCCAGGTTGTCGCCGTGGTCGCTGGTGTAGATGACCAGGGTGTTGTCGGCCAAGCCCAGGCGCTCCAAGGCGTCGAGCACCCGGCCCATCTGCTCGTCCATGAAACTCACCAGGCCGCAGTAGCCCGCCAAGGCCTTCTGAACATCGGCCTTCGATCGGAAATGGCTGTCGTAGTCGACCACGCGCGCATATTCATCGGTAAAGGGGTGATGCGGCCGCTCGTGCTGGGCGTAAAGCTTGGGCCAGGGCAGATCCATCGCGGCGTAATGGTTGAACCATCGCTCGGGCGCGGTCAACGGGAAATGGGGCGCCACCATGGAGACGAACAAGGTCCAGGGCTTGGAATCGTTCTGCCCTGCCCTGTGCTGGAGCCACTGACAAGCGGCCTCGGCAATCTGGCCATCGTATTGCGTGTAAGTGGACTCGCCCGGCCCGGCCAGCTTGGCCATTTTGTCGCCGCCCTTGCGCACTGGAATGTTGTGACGCACCAGCCCCTTGACGTCCCCGATGCCGTCAATGATGTGCATGGGCAAGATTTCCTCGCTCCAGCCATGGTCGTCCCCAGGCCGGCCCCGAAAATGCAACTTGCCGATCGATGCCACGCGGTGACCGGCTTGCCGCAGCACATGGTGCCAACTGGGAAGCGAGCCGTCATAGGCGTCGGCGTTGTCCCAGAACCCGACTTCGTGCACGTAACGACCGGTGGCAAAGGCAGCACGCGCCGGCACACAAATCGGACTGCAGGTGTAGGCCGAGGTAAAGCGCGTGCCCCGCGCCGCCAAACGGTCGAGGTGGGGGGTCTCGATAAAGGGATGACCGGCACAGCCCAGAAACTTCGGATTGTGTTCATCCGACATCAAGACCAAAACGTTTTGGGCAGAGCTCAAACCGCGACTCCTTGCAAAGGTAGCCGCTGATTATTGGGTCGGCCGCACAAAAAGGAAAGTGCCGCAGCCCGCGCACTGTCGCCTAGGATCAGACTTGGACTGTGCCGATCGAGTCCTTGCGAGGTCGCAGCCCGCACTCATGCGGGACATGGCGCGACGGCTCGAGGTGAATGGCAGGGGCAGTGCGCGAGGACAGGCGCGCCGAACGATCAGGGCGCGCGCGGGTCTGGTTCAGGCGTAGGCAGCCAGTGCCTTGCGCATTTTCTTCATCGCCGCCACTTCGATCTGGCGGATGCGCTCGGCACTGACCTGGTACTGGGCGGCCAACTCGTGCAGTGTCATGCCGCCTGAGCCGTCGTCGTTGACCTTGAGCCAGCGCTCCTGCACGATGCGCCGCGCTCGTGGATCGAGTTCCTCAAGTGCAGCAGCAATGCCGTCGCTGGCCAGCACGTCGCGCTGGTGCGATTCGATCAGGGCCGAGGGTTCCTGGCTCATATCGGCCAGGTAGGCGATCGGCCCGTAGGCTTCCTGTCCGTCTTCGCTAGGCGACGGGTCGAGCAGCACGTCACCGCCGGCCATGCGCTGCTCCATCTCGATGACCTCTTCACGCTTGACATTGAGCGTGCGCGCCATCGAGTCAATTTGCTCCTGGCTGAGCGTGTCGCGGTGGGTGGCCACCTCGGCATCGTCCTTGAAGCCCTGCTTCATTGAGCGCAGGTTGAAGAACAGCTTGCGCTGCGCCTTGGTGGTGGCCGTCTTGACCATGCGCCAGTTGCGCAAAATGTACTCATGGATTTCGGCCTTGATCCAGTGCAGCGCATAGCTGACCAGGCGCACACCCTGATCGGGGTCAAAACGCTTGACCGCCTTCATCAGCCCTATATTGCCTTCCTGGATCAGGTCGCCGTGCGGCAGACCGTAGCCCAGGTATTTGCGCGACACCGACACCACCAGGCGCAGGTGCGAGAGCACCATGCGGCTGGCCGCTTCAAGGTCGTTTTGCTCGCGCAGGCGGCGCGCGCAGTCCTGCTCCTCTTCCAAGCTGAGCATGGGCAGGCGGTTGACCGCACTGATGTAGGCGTCAAGATTGCCCAACGGCGGCAGCAAGCTGGCGCTGGCCCACGGATTGGCAACGGTCAGGGCACCCGGGTTGGCAGACAAGCTGGTCATGAGTGGCTCCTTTTGAGGAATGCAGCTAGTTTAGCACTCTCAATGCTCGAGTGCTAACAGCCCTACGGATCAGTTCGGGATACCGAACCCGGAATTTTGAGTTCTTTGGGATTAAATTAGCTGAAAAATGTGAGGCTTTGGGCGTCAAAACCCAGGCGTAGCGGCGGCTGCATCGGCCCTGGTGTGCACGGCCGCTGTGGGGGCGAGGCCGGGCATCGCTCCCGGGGCTTGGGGCCGCCCGACCTGGGCTAGCGCCGCTGCGACGGCAGGTCGCGGGCCTGCACGTCCTCTACCGAGCCGGGGCCGTGCCGACTGAGCAGACCCGGCTCGTCGGCCAACGGCCCCTCGCGCCGGGGCCCGCCGCCGCGCTGCATCACGGTTTGGCTCATCGCCTTGAAGTTGCGAATATTGTCGAAGTGCGCGCTAACTTTAAAACGTGACTTGCCACCGAAGACGAGGCGCACCAGCAGCGCAAGCACGAAAAAAAGAAAAAGCGTGGCCACGATGGCCAGCGCCAGCGCAAACCCGAACAGCCTGAGCACAAAGCGCAGCACGCTGCCCAAGGCGTCAAGCAGCAGCCTCATCACACACCCCCTTTGGTGCATGCCGCTCGGCGCGTGCGCAGGTCTGCCGGGCCTGGGGGCGTGCAGAGCATTGTGGGGCCCCGGCCGCTGCGCGCAGCAGGCCCCCACGGCGCGCAGGTCCTCATCAACAGCTTGGGGGGGTGGGCAGCATTCATCGATGGCCAGTATAGGCAAAGCAAGCGGCCCAGCGATGCAAAACCCCAGGGCGGCCTGCCGCATGGACAATGACCGCACCATGTCCACGCAGCCTTGGCTCAGCATTGTCATGCCCGTGCTCGATGAGGCGGCAAGCCTGGGCGCCACCTTGCGGGCCCTGCAGCGCTGGCGCGGTGCTGGCGCCGAGCTGATCGTGGTCGACGGTGGCAGCGGGGACGAAAGCCTGCAGATCGCCAGCGAAGGGGCCGACCAGGCCTTGACCGCGCCGCGCGGTCGGGCGTCACAGATGAATGCCGGCGCCGCGCGCGCGCAGGGCCGCTGGCTGCTTTTTCTGCATGCCGACACCCGTTTGCCGGACGCTGGCCTCGATGCACTTGAGCGACTCGATGATGCGGCCTGTTGGGGGCGTTTCGATGTGCGCATTGACGACCCGGCGCCGCTGCTGCGCACGGTCAGCGTCATGATCAACCTGCGCTCGCGCTGCACGGGCGTGGCAACCGGCGACCAGGCCATGTTTGTGCGCAAAGACGTCTTCGAGCAAGTCGGCGGATTTCCCGACATTGCATTGATGGAAGACCTTGCGCTGTCGCGCAAGCTCAAGACCGTGGCCCGACCGGTGTGCCTGCGCCCGCCGGTGCAGACCTCGGCGCGGCGCTGGCGGCGCCACGGCATCTGGCGCACGATCTGGCTGATGTGGCGCCTGCGGGCCGCCTATTTTTTTGGCGCCGATCCAGACGATCTGGCCCGCCGCTATGGCTATCGACCGCGTGAACGCTGACCAGGTGCCCGTTGCTGTTATGGCGCGCGCGCCAGTGGCCGGCCGCGCCAAGACCCGCCTGGCGCCTTTGCTCGGCGCCGCCGGGGCGGCCCGCGCGCATCGCCAATTGATGCTGCGAACCTTGCAGACCGTGCAGCGCAGTGGCCTGCCCTTGCAGCTGTGGTGCGAGCCCTCGGCCAGTCATCGTTTCTTTCGCGCCTTGGCGCGGGTGTCTGACTGCACCGGCCATGACCAGCCGGCTGGAGACTTGGGTCAGCGCATGCACGCGGCCTTTGCGGCGCACGCCCGCCACAGCGATGCCCCGCTCTTGCTGATCGGAACCGATTGCCCAGCACTCGATCCGCAGCACTTGCTCCAGGCGGCCCAGCGCCTGCTGGACGCGGACGAGGCGGTGTTTACCCCGGCCGAAGATGGCGGCTATGTGCTGGTCGGCCTGCGCCGCCCACAGCCGGCTTTGTTCGAGGCCATCGACTGGGGAAGCGACCGGGTGATGGCGCAGACGCGGGCCCGCCTCAAGCAACTGGGCCTGCGCTGCAGCGAAATGCCTACGTTGTGGGATGTGGACGAGCCGGCGGATTGGCAGCGCTGGCAATCGTTGCATCGGGCGCCGCACTCGCGATGATGCGCTTGGCCCGCTTGCTGCTTTGATCGCCGCGGCGTCAAACCTCGCGCTGCGCGCGCAGATGCGCGCCGTCAGGCCTCAATTGAGCAGAGCCTGAGCAAACTCGCGTGCGTTGAAGGTCTCGAGGTCTTCGAGCTTTTCGCCCACGCCAATGAAATACACCGGCACCGCCCGCCAATCGGGGTGTTGCGCCTGTCGCTGCCGGGCCCACAGCGCGATGGCGGCCAGCACGCCGCCTTTGGCCGTGCCGTCGAGCTTGGTGACGATCAGGCCGGTCAGCTGCAAGGCTTCGTCGAATGCCTTGACCTGCGCCAGTGCGTTTTGTCCGGTGTTGCCGTCAATCACCAGCAGCACCTCATCGGGGGCCTGCGGGTCGGCCTTGGTGATGACGCGCTTGATCTTTTTGAGCTCCTCCATCAAGTGCAACTGCGTGGGCAGGCGGCCGGCGGTATCGACCAGCACCACGTCCTTGCCGCGCGCCTTGCCGGCTGCGACGGCGTCAAAGCTGACGGCGGCCGGATCGCCATCGGCCTGGCTGACGATCTCGACCGTGTTGCGCTCGGCCCAAACCATGAGCTGCTCGCGCGCCGCAGCCCGAAAGGTGTCGGCGGCGGCCAGCAGCACCGACGCGCCACTGTCGGCCAGATGGTGGGTCAGTTTGCCGATCGAGGTGGTTTTGCCCGCGCCATTGACACCGGCGACCATGATCACGGTGGGCTGGTGCTGGCCGATGACCAGGGGCTGCTCGAGGGGCTTGAGCAAATCGGCCAGCGCATCGGCCAGCAGCTCTTTGAGCGCGGCCGGCTCGCTGACCCCGCTGCGCTTGACCCGTTGTTTGAGCTCGCCGAGCAGGTGTTCGGTGGCGGCCACGCCGGTATCGGCCATGAGCAAGGCGCTCTCGAGCTCTTCGTAAAGAGCGTCGTCGATGCGGGTGCCTGCAAATACACTGGTGAGGTTGGCGCCGGTTTTGCGCAGTCCGTCTTTGAGCCGGGTCAACCAGCTTTGGCGTGGGGCGAGGGCCGGTGGGCTTGGAGCGGCGCCATCTCTGACCTGTGCGGGTGCCGCAGAGGGCGCTTGCGCCGGGACTTGCGGCCGATCGCGCAAGTCTTTGGCGGGGTCAACGGCGGCTGTTTCGGCAGGCGGCGAGCCAGGCGAGAGGAATTTCTTGAAGAAACTGAACATGGAGCAGGACTTTTGCAGTCGCTCTATTCTATGGACCGTTGGTCGGACCGCTGTTTTGCGTCCGGACTGTTGAAAAGGACGATGGCATGCGTTTTTTTTGGGCAAAGCCCTCGCTCTGGTTGACTTGCGCCGTGCTGGTTTTGGGCGCGCCGCCTCTTGTGGCGCAGCCGGCCAGCGCTGGCGCCCAGCAAGCGGTCGCCTCGCCGCAGCAATTTGTGCTGTCCAACGGCATGACGCTGATCGTCAGCGTCAACCGCCGCGCGCCGACTGCGGTGCACATGCTGTGGCTGCGGGTGGGATCGATCGACGAGGTCGACGGCACCTCGGGCGTGGCCCATGTGGTCGAGCACATGATGTTCAAGGGCACGCCCTCGCTCGCCCCGGGCGAATACTCCAAGCGCATCGCCGCCCTGGGCGGGCGGGACAACGCCTTCACCAGCCGCGATGCCACCGCCTATCACCAGCAGATTCCGGCCGCGCGCCTGCGCGAGGTGATGGCGCTGGAGGCCGACCGCTTCGCGCGCAACACTTGGGCCGACGAGGAGTTCAAGCGCGAGATCGAGGTGATCAAGGAAGAGCGCAGGCAGCGCGTGGACGACTCGCCGCGCGGCCAGCTCTATGAAATTGCGCGCGCCGCCATGTTCACCGCATCGCCGTATCGGCGGCCGATCATCGGCTGGATGAACGATCTTGATGCCATGACCGCGCAAGATGTGCGCGAGTTCTACCAGCGCTGGTATGCGCCTGCCAACGCCGCGGTTGTGGTGGCCGGCGACGTCGATGTCGAGCAGGTGCGTCAGTGGGCCGAGCAGTACTACGGCGCGATCCCCGCACGCGCCGTGCCCGAGCGCAAGCCTCGCCTGGAGCCGCCGCAATCGGGGCCGCGCCGCATCGAGCACCGCGCCCGCAGCAACCAGCCTTATGTCAGCCTGATGTACAAGGTGCCACAGCTTGAGGCCCAGGCCCTGCGGCAAGCCGAACTGGGCCCCGGCACCAGCCGTGATGCACTGGCCCTGACGGTGCTGTCGGCCGTGCTCGATGGCCATTCGGCCGCACGCCTGGATCGCGCTTTAACCCAAGGCGAGCGGCGCCTGGCCCTGCGCGCCGGCGCCTACAACGGTCTGACAGGGCGAGGCCCGCAGGTGTTTGTGCTCGATGGGGTGCCGGCCGACGGTGTGACGGCGCAGCAGTTGATGGACGCGCTGCGCGAGCAGGTGGGCCGCATCGCGCGCGAGGGCGTCAGCGAGGTCGAATTGGCGCGCGTCAAAACCCAATGGGTGGCCAGTGAAACCTACAAGCGCGATGCGCTGTTCAGCCAAGCCAATGAATTGGGTTCGAACTGGCTGCTGGGTTTTCCCATCGATGCAAGTCGGCTGATCGTGCAACACCTGCGCAGCATCACCGCGCAGGAAGTGCAATCGGTGGCGCAGCGTTATTTTGGCGATGAGCAATTGACCGAGGCGGTGCTCGTGCCGCAGGCCGGCACCCCCGCCCTGCCGCGTCGCGGCCGGCCCGGTGCCGGTGACACCCCTGGGAGGGACCATTGATGAGCCCGCACCCTGTTGCCAAGGAGACTGCCGTGTTGCGTTCAGCCCCGACGATGGCCGCTGGCCCGCGCCCTGCCCCGTGGGCCGCCTTGCGGCGCTGCTTGGGCCTGCTGCTGGCCGGCCTGATGGCGCCGGCCTGGGCCAGTTTGCCGATTGAGCACTGGGTGCAGCCCAGCGGCGCGCGTGTCTACCTGGTGCGCAGCACCTCGATTCCCATGCTCGACGTGCAGCTTGACTTTGATGCGGGCCAGCGCCGCGAACCTGCCCAGCAAGTCGGGCTGGCCAGTGCCATGGCCAACTTGCTCAGCAAGGGCGTGTTGGCCCACGCCAACGAGGCTGCGCTCGACGAAAACGCGATCACCGAGGCGTGGGTGGACCTGGGGGCCAGTTTCAGCGCCAGCGCCGGCGCCGATCGGCTCAGCTTCTCGATGCGCTCGCTCACCGACCCAGTGCTGCTGGGCAAGGCGGTGGCGCTGGCGGCGCGACAGTTGGGCGAGCCAGCCTTTCCGGCGGCCGTGTGGCAGCGCGAGCGCGAGCGCTACATCGCCGACCTCAAGGAGTCCTACACCCGTCCGGCCAGCGTGGCGGGGCGCCATTACGTCAAGGCCATCTACGGCGGGCATCCCTACGGTCACGAAATGACCGAGGAGACCTTGCAGCGCATCAGCACCGAGGACATGCGGCGCTTTTATCGCGCGCACGTCGGCGCTTGCCAGGCCCGCGTCAGCCTGGTCGGCGACATCGATCGCGCGCAGGCCGATGCTCTGGTGGCCCAGTTGCTGGCCCGCCTGCCCCCGGGCCCCTGCGGCTCAGGCGCGGGCCTGCCTGCGGTGGCCGAAGTGCAGCCCTTGTCGCAGCCGGCCCAGTTGCGCATCCCGTTCAAGGCGGCGCAAGCACGGGTACTCATCGGCCAGCCCGGCTTCAAGCGATCGGACCCCGATTTCTTCGCCTTGACCGTGGGCAATTACATCCTGGGCGGCGGTGGCTTCGTCTCGCGGCTGACTCGCCAGGTGCGCGAGCTGCGCGGGCTGAGCTACAGCGTTTACAGCTACTTCTCCCCCGGCCTGCATGCCGGCTCCTTCACGATAGGCCTGAGCACCCGGCCCGATCAGGCCGACCAAGCGGTGGGCGTGGTCTACGACGTGTTGCGTGAATTTGTCGAAAAAGGGCCCAGTGAGCAGGAGTTGCGCGAGGCCCAGCAAAGCCTGATCGGCGGCTTTGTGCTGCGCCTGGACAGCAATGCGCGCTTGCTTGAAAACGTGGCCAATATTGCCTGGCACAACCTGCCCCTGGATTACCTGAGCACCTGGTCGGCCCAGGTCGAGCGCTTGAGCACGGCCGATATCCGCGCCGCCTTTGCACGCAAAGTGCAACCCGATCGCATGGTCACCCTGGTGCTGGGGGCCGGTTCGTGACGGCAGGCCGCGCTGCATCCGGTGGCGCCCGCCTGCCGGGGCAGGTACGCATCATTGGAGGGCGTTACAAACGCACCCCCGTGCCGGTGGCCCAGCGCCCGGGCCTGCGCCCCACGCCCGACCGGGTGCGTGAGACCTTGTTCAACTGGTTGGGCCAGGATCTGACGGGCTGGCATGTGATTGATGTGTTTGCCGGCACTGGCGTGCTCGGCCTGGAGGCGGTTTCGCGAGGCGCTACCCGGGTTCAGGCCTTCGAGCAAGATGCCGAACTGGTGCGGCGCATTGAGGCTTTGCGCCAAAAACTGCAGGCCCAGGCCCTGAGCGTGGTGCGCGGTGATGGCCTGAGCCTGCTGCGCAGCACGCCTGCGGGCAGCGCCCAACTGGTGCTGCTCGATCCACCCTTTGAGGCCAATCTCTGGGCACCGGCTTTGCAGGCCGCAGCTCAGGCGCTGGCCGATCCGGGCTACATCTATCTGGAGGCCAATCGCGCCTGGGGCGATGACGATGGTTTGCCCGATTTGGGCCTGCAAGTGCATCGCCAGGGCAAGGCGGGGGCCGTGCACTACCACCTGATCGGCCGCAGGCCGCCGGACTGAGTGCGCCGCAGGCGGGCGGCCGGTCAACGCAGCGGGCAAGTCCAGAACCGTTTGCCTGGATAATTGCGCCATGGCCAAGCCCTCCCAACGCATTGCGGTCTACAGCGGCACCTTCGACCCGTTCACGCTCGGCCACGCCGATGTGGTTCGCCGCGCCTTGGGCCTGTTCGATCAGGTCATCGTCGCCGTGGCCATGGCACATCACAAGAAAACCCTGTTCAGCCTGGAGCAACGGGTCAGCCAGGTGGGCCAGGCCTGCGCCGGCCTGGGCGATGTGCGGGTGCTGCCCTTTGAGGGCCTGATCATGGATTTTTGCGCCGCGCAGCAAGCCTGCGCGGTCGTGCGCGGCGTGCGCAACCTCACCGACTTCGACTACGAGGCGCAGATGGCGGCCATGAACCGCAAGCTGCGGCCCCAGGTGGAGACGGTGTTCTTGCTCCCCGATGCGCCGCTGCAATGCATCAGCAGCACGCTGGTGCGTGAGATCAGCAAGCTCGGAGGGGATGTCAGTCAGATGGTCAGCCCGGCTGTTGCCGAGCAGTTGCGAGCCGCCCATGCTGCAAAGGGCTGACTCGCCCACGGCTGCCGCCGGCGCGTGGCCGGTGCCAGGGCTACAGGAAGGCAGGCGCGCATGGCCTTGATGATCACCGACGAGTGCATCAACTGCGACGTGTGCGAGCCCGAGTGCCCGAACGAGGCGATTTTTCTCGGCCCCGAGATCTACCAGATCGATCCGGCCAAATGCACCGAATGCGTGGGGCACTTTGACCAACCCCAGTGCGTGCAGGTCTGCCCTGTCGCCTGCATCCCGGTCAGCCCCGACCACATCGAAAGCCAAGAGCAGTTGCTGCACAAATACCAGCGCCTGCAGAGCCTGGCCGGCCTTGCGGTGCCTGTCGGCACAGGATCGCTTCCTTCCTCGCAGTAACGGGGTAGGAGCGCGATGGCAGGGTCTGGGCACAGTAACGGCCCAGGACGTATGACGTACAGCCCGTCATTGCGAGGCGCACAGCGCCGTGGCAATCCATGCCCTTGTGTGACCGCCGATGGATCGCTTCGTTCCTCGCGATGACGAGGTAGGGGCGCGATGACGAGGTAGGGGCGCAATGACGGGGTAGGAGCGCAATGACCCAGTAAGAGCGCGATGGCAGGGTCTGGGCCCAGTAACAGCCCAGGACGTATGACGTACAGCCCGTCATTGCGAGGCGCACAGCGCCGTGGCAATCCATGCCCTTGTGTGACCGCCGATGGATCGCTTCGTTCCTCGCGATGACGAGGTAGGGGCGCGATGACAGGGTCGGGGCGCGATGACCGATTAGGTGCGCAATGACAGGGTCTGGGCCCAGTAACGGCCCAGGGTCGCGTTTAGGCCGGGGCCGTGGGCGCTGGTGGCTCTTTGCGCGCAGGTTTGGGTCGTGGTGGGGCTTCGGTGTGGATTTGCTGCATGGCTTTTTCCATCTCCCCGCGCACGATCGAGTCGATGGCCTTGACGCCTCGCGCAATCGCAGCTTGCATGGCCGTGCGTTGCTCGGCCATGGGCTTGCCCAG
Organism: Polaromonas sp.; assembly: GCA_044350985.1. Classification (GTDB taxonomy): domain Bacteria; phylum Pseudomonadota; class Gammaproteobacteria; order Burkholderiales; family Burkholderiaceae_C; genus Polaromonas. The sequence goes on from JBILGP010000003.1 coordinate 11,060, forward strand.
CACCCAGTTAGAGACTTCTGACTTGTCACCCGGATGCCCGATGCCGATGCGAAGGCGCCAGTAGTCGCCGGTGCCCAATTGGGCGTGGATGTCGCGCAAGCCGTTCTGGCCGGCATGACCGCCACCAAACTTGAGCTTGGCCTGGCCAGGCGGCAAGTCCAGCTCGTCGTGTGCGACCAAAATTTCTTCAGGTGCGATCTTGAAAAATCGCGCCAGCGCCGCCACCGACTTGCCCGACAGATTCATGAAGGTCTGCGGCTCGAGCAGCCAGAGGTTGCGGCCCTGCACCTGCGTGCGACCGACGCGGCCATGGTAGGCGCGCTCGCTCGCCAGCGTGACCTTGAGTTCGCGCGCAACGTCATCGAGCCACCAAAAGCCCGCGTTGTGTCGAGTGGCCTCGTATTCCTGGCCTGGATTGCCCAGGCCCACCAGGAGTTTGATCACGGGTAAAACCGTCCAGGGCAGTTGAAGGATAGGCTCGAACTGGCTGCAAAAAGGCCCGTGCCTCGGGTGAGTGCACGGGCCCTTGCGGCGAGTTCGCCGGCAGGAATTACTTCTTGCCCTTGGCCGGCTTGGCGGCGCCTTTTGCATCGGCTGCCGGTGCGGCGGCCGGGGCTGCAGCGGCCTCTTCCTCGATCGCAGTCACCGATGCGAGCACCGGGTTGACCTGGCCTTTGGTCACCACCTTCACGCCCTTGGGCAGCGTGATGTCGTTGACGTGCAGCGAGTGGCCTTTTTTCATGCCGCTCAGATCGACAGCGATGAACTCGGGAATGTCGGCCGGGAAGCACGAGACAGTCAACTCGTTGACCACGTGATTGACCAGGCACTTCTCGGCCTTGACCGCCGGCGAGTTTTCCTCACCGCTAAAGTGCAGCGGAACCTTGACGGTCATGCGGGTCGTGGCTTCGACGCGCTGGAAGTCAATGTGCTGAACCTGCGGCTTGTAGGGGTGCATCTGCAGGTCACGCAGCAGCACCTTGTGGACGGCGCCGCCGAGTTCCATCTCGAGGATGGAGGCGTGGAAGGCCTCTTTTTTGATGGCGTGGAAAAGCGCGTTGTGATCGAGTTCGATCAGCATGGGCTCGCCCGTGCCACCGTAAACGATGCCCGGCGTGCGGCCGGTGATGCGCAGACGGCGGCTCGCACCCGTACCCTGCAGCTTGCGCTCGAAAGCGACGAATTTCATGGTTTTCTCCTGCTGAGGCGGACCGCGACCAGTCTCGCCTCGTGACAACAATGGCAGCTTGCGCTGCCGGCTTATCGTTTCCGGCTCAAAACAAGTTGTCTTGCTCCGAAAACAGACTCATGACCGACTCTCCACGGGCGATGCGCTGTATGGTTTCGGCAAACAGCGGCGCCACCGAGAGTTGGCGTATCTTGGCGCACGCCCGGGCCTGGGCGTTGAGCGGTATGGTGTTGGTGATGACGACCTCATCGAGCGCGTCGCCCTTGGACAGGCGCTCGATGGCCGGCCCCGAAAAAACAGGGTGTGTGCAGTAGGCGTAGACCTTGCGGGCGCCGCGCTCTTTGAGCACTTCGGCGGCCTTGACCAGGGTGCCGGCCGTGTCGATCATGTCGTCCATGATGACGCAGTTGCGCCCCTCGATGTCGCCAATGACGTGCATCACCTCCGACACATTGGCCCTGGGGCGGCGCTTGTCGATGATGGCCATGTCGCAGCCCAGTTGCTTGGCCAGGGCACGTGCGCGCACCACGCCGCCAACGTCGGGACTGACCACCATCAGGTCGGGGTAGTTCTTTTGTGTGAGATCGCCCAGCAGCACGGGCGATGCGTAGATGTTGTCGACCGGGATGTCAAAAAAGCCCTGGATCTGATCGGCGTGCAGGTCCATGGTGAGCACGCGCGAGACGCCCACGGCCTGCAGCATATTGGCCACCACCTTGGCAGTAATGGGCACCCGCGCCGAGCGAGGCCGCCGGTCTTGGCGGGCGTAGCCGAAATAGGGGATGACGGCGGAAATGCGCTCGGCCGAGGCGCGCTTGAGCGCATCGACCATGATCAGCAGTTCCATCAGGTTGTCATTGGTCGGCGCGCAGGTGGACTGCACCACGAACACGTCGCGGGCACGCACGTTTTGCTGAATCTCGACCGTCACCTCGCCGTCAGAAAACCGGCCGACATGGGCCGCGCCGAGCGTGCCGCCCAGATCGCTGGCAATCTCCTGCGCCATGATGGGATTGGCGTTGCCCGTAAAGAGCAGGAAGTCGGAGGAGGGAGTGTGCATGTCAGGCCGCGCAGGTGTGTGGTGGGCAGGGCGCAGAGTTTGGCGAGGTGTCTGGCGGTGTCGGCGGGTACCCGTAGCTGACTCGGTCACGACCGAACTTGACGGCGACCAGCCCGCGCAGGAAAGTCGCTCTCAAGCCCGAAACATTTGGCAGGGGAGGAAGGACTCGAACCCTCGCATGCCGGAATCAAAATCCGGTGCCTTGACCAACTTGGCGACTCCCCTACACAGGAGCGCGACCCCTGCGGATCTCGCCCCCCAAATCTTGATGCCCTTGCACCTGAGCGGCCGCAGTTTACCAACCGGCCAAAGGGTGCATTGACAGCATGCTGCACACCCGAGCGGTCCAACCATCAGCGGGCTTGCCTGGTTCGGTATCTGCAAACCAGCCTGCGGGCAGGAGGGCAAACAGCGCGCTGCCTGAGCCCGTCATGCGCCCTTGCAGTCCCTGATCGCTCAGCCACTGAAGGCCCAGCCCGATTTCGGGTTGCAGTTTTTGCGCCACAGGCTGCAGGTCGTTGCGGCCAAATCCGAAGATTCGATCCGGTCCAAGAGCAGCAAAGCCCAAAATTGTAGCAGCTTTGCTGTCGCGCCTGAGCTCGGGCGAGGCAAAGATGGCCGGCGTGGACAGACCGGCCGGGGGCTTGAGCACCAAAAACCGGGCATCGGGCAGATCGATCGGCTGCAACTGCTCGCCGATGCCCTCGACCCAGGCATGGCGGCCAAGCAGAAAGAACGGGACGTCGGCGCCGAGCTGCAAGGCCAGGGCCTGCAAACGCTCTGGTGGCAGACGGCTGTTCCACAGGCGCATCAGTCCGAGCAGACAGGTGGCTGCGTCGGACGAGCCGCCACCCATGCCCGCCTGCGAGGCAATGCGCTTGATCAGGTGAATGTGAACGCCCAGCCGGCAGCCGGTGGCCTGCTGCAAGGCGCGGGCTGCGCGCACGCACAGGTCATCGGGCGGCAGTGGCTCTCCGCCCTCCTGGCTGCGGCTGATCAGCCCGTCAGCGCGCACCTGCAGGTGCAAGGTGTCGCACCAGTCGATCAACATGAAGACCGATTGGAGCAAGTGGTAGCCATCGCTGCGTCTTCCGACCACATGCAAGAAGGCGTTGAGCTTGGCCGGCGCCTGGAGATCGTAGAGGGCCTTCATGACAGGTTCACGCCCCGGGGCGACCGCTCCGCTGCACGGGCATTGGGACACCCAGCGCTGTCATCGGTCCAGCAAGATGCGCAGCTGAACCGTCGGCTCAGGGTTTTGCCGGCTCGCCAGCAGCCGGCCCTGATTCAGGCCCGACAGGTCGGTGTCCCAGCCTGCCACCGGCGTGGGCACACCTGTGAGCCAATCAAACAAGGCCGCAAGCGGCAGCGCCGCACCGGTGGCATGGGTCAGCAGCTCTTCCATCGAGCGGTAGTGCCGGGCATCAGAGCCCGAGCGCAGCACCGCCTGCTCAGCCGTCCACTGCGCGCTGGCCACGGCCGTTCCCAGGGGTGAGTTGAGCAGCAACTGGCCTTGCGACGAATTGCCGCTGAGCTCGAAGCCGGCCGAAAACGCCTGCGGCGGGTTCGACCCCACCTGCATGCTCAGGCGCCCGCTCCAGTGCTCAGGCCCTTGCCTTGGGGTGCGGGTCGCGCAGCCGGCCATCGCCATGGCCGCCAGCACCATGAAGGCGCGGCGCGGCGGGCCGGCGGCCTGGGTCTGCGGGGCGCACAGCGCCTGCCTCACGGCTGAACCTGCAGGCGCTTGAGGGTCTCCTGCAAGGTGTCGTTGTCAGCATTAAGCTGCAAGCCCTCGCGCCAGATCATGAGGGCGCGCTCGCGCTGACCCAGGCTCCAGAGAATCTCGCCAAAGTGGGCGGCAATCTCGGCGTCGGGCTTGGCCTTGTAGGCAATTTCGATGACCCGCAGCGCCTCCTGCCGGTTGCCCAGCCGAAACTCCACCCAGGCCAGGCTGTCTTGGATGTAGGGATCGGAGGGCGCAAACTCCAGCGCCTTCTGGATGAGCTGCTTGGCCTCTGCCAAGCGCACGCCGCGATCGGCCAATGAGTAACCGAGCGCGTTGTAGGCGGCGTGGTAATCGGGTTTGAGCTGCAGGATCTGGCGCAGCAGGGTTTCCATTTCGTCGAAGCGACCGAGCTTTTCAGCCAGGATGGATTTTTCGTAGATCAGCTCATGGTCCTTGGGCGCTTGCAGCACCGCGCGGCTGATGAGTTCAAAGGCCGGGGGGTATTGCTTGAATTCGCGCAGCAGGTTGACTTCGGCCAGCAGCTTGCGGCGAGCCTCCTGGGCGTTGGGTTCGGGCAGTTGCTGAATCAAGGCCCGTGCCTGGGCCAGTTGACCCTGGCGCGCCAGCAGCGAGGCGCGCCGGCTCTGGGTCTGCACCAGCAGCTCCGGGTCCTGAACCTGGGCCAGCCACTTCTGCGCCTGCGCCAGATCGCCCTGACGCTCGGCGATCTGGGCGAGCATCAAATGGGCTTGCGCCATGCCCCGACGCACCCGCTGGTTGGAGCCCTCCTGAGCGGCCTGCGCCTGAGCTAAGTTCAGATAACGCTGCAAGCTCGCCTGCGCCACCGCGCCTTGGGCCTGGTCCATCTGCAGCGAGCCCAGCAGCAGCCAGCCTTCGGCAAACTCGGGCTGCTGGCGCGTGAGCTGCTCGAGCTGCAGCGCGCTTTCTGCATAGCGCTGGGCATCGAGCAAGTTGCGGGCGTAATTGAGCCGCACCTCGGCGGCGGCGCTGGCCGGCGGCGCTGCATCGAGGTATTGGCGCACCAGGGCCTCGGCCTGGGGCTGGCGTGGATTCATCAAGTCAAGCGCCAGGTCGACGCCTGCCTGGCTGCGCGGCTGGGCCTGCAGGGCCCGGCGAGCGGCCTCAAGGGCAGCGGCGGTCTCGCCTGCAGCCAGTCGCAGCCGCCCGATGGCCGCCAGCGCGGCATCGGAGGTTTTGGGGTCGGCCCGGGCGCCGGCCAGTGCCTGCTCGCCCACGGTGGCCGCGAGTTTCTTGTCGCTGGCTCGGCTGTACAGCGCGGGCACCAGGCTCAACAGACGCGGCCGCTCAGGCTCGGGCGTGAGCTCGATCACCGCGCGCAAGGCTTCACCGCTGTCGCCCACCCGATTCATGGCCAACAGGATTTGCAGCACATAACGGCTGGCCTCGAGCGATTTGGGATGGGCTTCGCGCCAGGCGCGCGCCACCTGCAAGGCCGACTCACCCGCTCGCGCGCCCAGCGCCAGATCGGCCGCGCGCTGGAACAAGCGCTCGTCCTGGGTCTTGCGCGCTGCGTCGAGCAGCAAAGACACCGCCGCGCCCGTCTCGCCGTTGGCCGCGTTCATTTCGCCCAACAGCACCTGGTAAAAGAGTTGGGCGTTGGAGGCGCCTTGCCGACGCGCGTCGCCAGGCGGCGTTGCGGCGGGGCTCTGGGCGTACGCCGCCGTTATGGCCAGAGTCAGGCCAAGCAGGGCCCAGAGAAGCGGCTTTTTCATTGGCTCATGATAATGGAAGGCTTAAGTCAACGCCGCCCAGTCTGATTGCGCATGCCTGAATTGCCCGAAGTCGAGGTCACCCGGCTGAGTTTTGCCAGCCGTATCACCGGCGCCCGCATTCAGGCCGCCCGCCTGGGCAAACCGCTGCGCTGGCCGCTGGGCTGCCCTTGCGAAGCCTTGAGTGGACGCACCGTCTGTGGCGTGCGGCGGCGCGGCAAGTACCTGCTGATCGACCTCGCACCCTCGGGCCTGCTCCTGATGCACCTGGGCATGTCGGGCAGTGTCATGTTCGACCAGGGCTTGCCGCCGCCAGGGCGGCATGACCACTTCGATCTGGTCACCACCCAGGGCACACTCAGGCTGCATGACCCGCGCCGCTTTGGCGCGGTGGTCTATGCCAGCGACGAGGGCGCAGAGCCGGCGCGCAAGCTGCTCTCGGGGCTGGGCGTTGAGCCGCTGGGCGGCCAGTTCGATGCGCTGGCTTTTCACCGCGCGCTCAAGGACAAGAAAGCGACCATCAAGCAAGTCTTGCTGGCCGGCCAGGTGGTGGTGGGCGTCGGCAATATCTACGCCTGCGAGGCGCTGTTCATGGCCGGCATCCGGCCCACCTTGCGAGCCCACCGCATCAGCCGGCCACGCGCCGACCGCCTGCATGCGGCCATCTGCCAAGTGCTGGCGCAGGCGGTGGCCCAGGGCGGCAGCACCTTGCGCGATTTTTCCAATGCCATGGGACAGGCCGGCCACTTCCAGCTCGCGGCCCAGGTCTACGATCGGGCGGGCCAGCCCTGCCGGCGCTGCGAGACGCCGATTCGGCGCATCGTGCAGCAGCAGCGCTCGACCTACTTGTGCCCCAATTGCCAGCGCCCATGAGCGCCGATGCATTGCCAAGCCCGTCTATCGTGCGGGAGTTTGCGCGGCGTCTGCTGGCCTGGCACCCGATCCATGGGCGCAGCGACCTGCCCTGGCAGGGCAGCCGCGATCCCTACCGGGTCTGGCTTTCTGAAATCATGCTGCAGCAAACCCAGGTGGTCACGGTCCTGGCCTATTACCGCCGCTTCATGGACCGTTTTCCCACCGTGGGGGATCTGGCCACCGCGCCGCTCGACGAGGTGCTGGGCTTGTGGAGCGGCCTGGGCTACTACAGCCGCGCGCGCAACCTGCACCGCTGCGCCATCGAGGTGGTCGAACGCTTCGGCGGTTTTCCGTCGACCGCCGAACAGTTGCAGAGCCTGCCGGGCATCGGTCCTTCGACGGCGGCAGCGATTGCCTCTTTTTGCTTTAACGAGCGCGCCGCCATCCTGGACGGCAATGTCAAGCGGGTGCTCGCGCGGGTGCTGGCGTTTGAGGGCGA
>JBILGP010000114.1:0-5840 GCA_044350985.1 Polaromonas sp.
CGTAGCCTTTGCCTTCCTGTTTGTGCGTGGTGCCGGTCTTGCCACCGACCGAGTAGCCGATGGTCTGCGCCTTTTGCGCCGTACCGCCCGGCTGGGTCACCGAATAGAGCATCTGGCGCATGGCCAGCGCATTTTTCTCGCTGAACACCCGTACCCCCGCCACCGGCTCGCTGACCTTGAGCAAGCTGGCCGGCGCCAGATCGCCATCGCGGGCGAACACGGTGTAGGCGTGCGCCAGCTGAAACAGGGACACCGACAGCCCGTAGCCGTAGCTCATGGTGGCCTGCTCGATCGGGCGCCAGGTCTTGTAAGGGCGCAGGCGGCCACTGACCGCGCCTGGAAAGGGCAGCTGCGGTTTTTGCCCAAAGCCCACACGTGCGTAGTATTCCCACATGTCGCGCGCCGGCAGCTGCATGGCCATCTTGACCGTGCCCACATTGCTCGACTTCTGGATCACTTGCGAGACGCTGAGCAGCCCCTGGGGATGGGCATCGCTGATGGTCGATCCGGCCAGCATCATGCGCCCGGGCGCCGTCTGGATCATGGTTTCAGGCTGCACCAGACCCTGCTCGAGCGCTGCCGCCACGGCAAAGGCCTTCATGGTCGAGCCCGGCTCGAAGGTATCGGTCAGCGCCCGATTGCGCAGCTGCGCGCCGCTGAGGTGGATGCGCTTGTCGGGGGTGTAGCTGGGGTAGTTGGCCAGCGCAAGCACCTCGCCGCTTTGTGCATCGAGCACCACCACGCTGCCGGCCTTGGCCTTGTGCTCGAGCACCGCATCGCGCAGCTTCTGGTAGGCAAAAAACTGCACCTTCGAGTCGATGGACAGCTGCAGGTCACGGCCGTCCACCGGCGGCACCTGCTCGCCCACATCTTCGACCACCCGCCCCAAGCGGTCCTTGATCACGCGCCGTGAACCGGCCTGTCCGGCCAGTTGCTTGTCAAAAGCCAGCTCCACGCCTTCCTGTCCGATGTTCTCGACATTGGCAAAGCCCACCACATGGGCGGCAGCCTCGCCGTCGGGATACTGGCGCTTGTAGCCGGCGCGCTGGTAGATGCCCTTGATGCCCAGCGCCGCGATCTGCTTGGCCACCGGCTCGTCAACCTGGCGCTTGAGCCAGACAAAGGTCTTGTCCTCGTCAGACAGGCGCTGCTTGAGATCGGCCAGTGGCACCTCAAGCAGACGCGCCAGTTCGGCCAGCTGCGCTGGGCTGGCCTGCACATCTTCGGGGATGGCCCAAAAGCTGGGCGCCGGCACGTTGTAGGCCAGCACCAAGCCGTTGCGGTCCATGATACGGCCCCGACTGGCCGGCAACTCAAGGGTGCGGGCAAAGCGCACCTGCCCTTGCTTTTGGTAGAAGTCGTTGCCCACCACCTGGATGTAGGCCGCCCGACCTGCCAGCACCACAAAGCCCAGGGCCATGCCAGCGACGATGAACTTGCTGCGCCACACCGGCGTCGGGGCAGCCAACAGGGGACTGGCGCTGTAGCGCACGCTCTTGCTCATGGCTTGTCCCCGGTCGTGGTGTCAGGCAGCGTCACATACTGGGTGATCGCCGGCGTGACGGTGCGCATCTGAAGCTTTTCCTTGGCCAGCCGCTCGACCCGCAAAGGCGTGGCCTGGCCGCGGGTCTGAGCCTGCAGACTCTCGTGGGCCGCCTCAAGCTTGTAGGTCTGGGCGGCCGCCTTCTCGAGCTCGACATACAGGCGGCGCGACTCGTACTGCACATGCACCAGGTACAGGGCTGTGGCCAGCACGGCCAGGGTCAGCGCCAGATTGAGCCGCATCAGAGCGTCTCCGTGCGTTCGGCCACACGCATGACGGCGCTGCGTGCGCGCGCGTTGGCAGCGATTTCGGTCTGCGAGGGCTTGATGCGTTCGATCAGCCGCAGGCGCATGGCCTGGGGCTCGGCCATCGGCGCGCGGCGGTCGTACACCTGGCGCGCATGGGCTGCCATGAACTGCTTGACGATGCGATCTTCGAGAGAGTGAAAGCTGATCACGACCAATCGACCTTGTGGCTTCAATACCTGCAGCGATGCTTCTAGGGCCTGCTGCAGCTCTTGCAGCTCGGCGTTAATGAAAATCCGAAAAGCCTGAAACGTGCGCGTGGCTGGGTCTTTGCCAGGCTCGCGGGTCCTGACCGCGCCAGCCACGACCTGCGCCAGTTCGGCGGTGCGCTCCAAAGGCCCGTGCTGCTGCCGCCAGCGATCAATCGCCTTTGCAACCGCCCCAGCAAACCGTTCTTCGCCGTAATCACGAATCACCTCGGTCATCTGCGCCACGCTGGCTTGCGCGAGCCACTGCGCTACGCTCTGGCCGCGCGTGGGGTCCATGCGCATGTCCAGAGGCCCATCGTGACGAAAAGAAAACCCCCGGCTGGCGTCGTCGATCTGGGGCGAACTCACGCCCAGGTCCATCAGCAGTCCATCGGCGCTGGCCGCTGGCAGTTGCGCCAATTGCGCAAAGCCTTCGTGGCGCATGGAAAACCGCGCATCGTGTGCGGCCAGCTGCGCGCCCACTGAAACGGCCTGCGGATCCTTGTCGAAGGCCAGCAAGCGACCCTGCGGCGAAAGCGCCGAGAGGATGCGCCGCGCATGCCCGCCGCGCCCGAAGGTGGCATCGATGTAGCAACCGTGCGGCTGCACAGCGAGGGCCTCGACGGCCTCGTTGAGCAAGACGGTTTGATGTTCCCATGGGCCTTGCACCGTCGCGTCTTCAGAAAGAGAAGTCCTTGAACACATCGGGCATCTGGGCCTTCATCTGCTCGGCCTCCTGGGCCGCATAAGTGGCAGCGTCCCACAACTCAAAATGCCCACCCATACCGAGCAGCACGGTCTCGCGGCTCAAGCCAGCGGCGCTGCGCAACTCGGGCGAGACCAGCACGCGCCCGCTGGCATCCATCTCCACGTCCATGGCATTGCCCAGAAAGATGCGCTTCCACCACTGCGCCTGCATGGGCAGCGCTGCAATGCGCTCGCGGAACTTTTCCCACTCCGGACGCGCAAAGATCATTAGGCAGCCGTGGGGGTGCTTGGTCAGAGTCAGTTGCCCCGCCGCAGTGGCCGCCAGCACATCGCGGTGCCGGGTCGGCACAGCCAGGCGACCCTTGCTGTCAAGAACGATGGACGACGCACCCTGAAACACCAGACCAACCCTCGGTTCAGCATTTTTCCCACAAAAATGCACTTTTCACCACTTTAACAGGAAAGCGGCACGGTTCAAGGGTTTAGGAATAAAAGTTTTTCAATGAAATCAAGCACTTAGGATCGATTTTAGACAGTCTTTAACATTAAAAAGTCTTTTTTAATGAAGTACTTAGCGGTGGCAATGAAAGTGCTTGATGAAACGGGGGGCTTGACAAAGCCCCCTCGGGGACAACGTCGCTGGACCTTTTTCCGGAGTTTGTAGCGCTGCGCTTGTTCTGGAGGCAAATTTCAGACGTGCGCCTGCCCAGAGGGCGGGCGTCGGCGTGACCAACCCCACATCAAGCGCCTGAGCCTGGGCGCCAGGCCTGAGCAGGCAGGCCAAGGCACGCCCGGCCGGGCTTAGGGCCGGTCTGCATAAGTCCGTTTTGTGATTGCGAGCCAAGCGTGGCAATCAAAAAAAGTTGATCAATCACAGGCTTATGGATCGACAACTCGCTGCGCTCCTCGCGATGCCTGCGGGGTGCGCGTGACGGCCAGAGTGCGCGATGATGCACGGAACTCGTCGTTGCGAGGCCGTGGCAATCCATGCCTTCATGCAACGGCCAGTGGATCGCTGCGCTTCTCGCGATGACGGGGTTTTGCAGACCTTCCTCAGTCGCCAAACATTTTCTGCTTGAGCTCGCGCCGCTGCTGGGCCTCAAGGGACAAACTGGCGGTTGGGCGGGCGATCAGCCGGGCCACACCAATCGCCTCACCCGTTTCGTCGCAGTAGCCGTAGTCACCCGCATCGATGCGGGCGATCGACTGCTCGATCTTTTTGAGCAATTTGCGCTCGCGATCGCGCGTGCGCAACTCGAGCGCATGCTCTTCTTCGATGGTGGCGCGATCGGCCGGGTCGGGCACCACCACCGTGTCTTCACGCAAGTGCTCGGTGGTCTCGCCCGCGCTGTTGTGAATGTCCTGTTTGAGCTTGACCAGTTTGAGCCTGAAAAAAGCCAGCTGCACATCGTTCATGTACTCGCTGTCGGGCATGGACTTGACTTCCTCGTCGCTCAGCTCTTCAGGGCGTTTGGTCTTCCAGTTATTGGCCAATTTGGGGTCCTTGCGTATGACCGCCGCGGCGGGCGGCGGTGCGGTCAGTCGCTCGGTGGCCGACACATAGCTGGCCTTGGCGGCATCAGGCGAATGGGTCGGAACCACCGGCGCGGGGGCCGGCACCAAAGCGGTGCGGCTCTTGGATTTACGGGTGGGCGCTGCAGGCGCTGGAGCCAGCACTTGCGGCTCGGCCACGACGGGCTTGACCACCACAGCGGCTTGAGGCTTTGCGGCGGGCTTGGTCTCTGCTTTCGCGGCTGGTTTAGTGGCTAGTTGCACGGCCGGTTTAGCGGCCGGTTTGACGGCTGGTTTAGCGGCCGGCTTGGCCACTTGCTTGCCCGCCGGCTGGGCCGCAGCCCTGACCGGTGGCTTGGCGACAGGCTTGATAGGGGGTTTGGCGCCCACCGGCTTGGCTGGCGCCTTGGACACGGGTTTGGGCGCCGCCTTGACCGCTGACTTGGCGGCAGCCTTGGGCACAGGCTTGGCTGCAGACTTCGAGACCGGCTTGGCCGCTGGCTTGACGGCCTTGGCGGATGTCTTCACCGACGCCTTGACGGGAGCCTTGACGGGAGCCTTTGTCGCCGCCTTTGTCGCCGCCTTTGTCGCCGCCTTTGTCGCCGCCTTGGGCGATGCCTTGGCGGGCGACTTGGAGACAGGCTTGGAAGCAGCCTTGGATTTGGGTTTTGCGGCCGGCTTCGCAGCGGACTTGGAGGCAGGCTTGGCCTTCGAAGAGGCTGCAGCCATCGCGCGCTCGCAAGGGCTGGGGGCAGCCAGGGGCCGGCTGGAGGGGGCGGGAGCGGTCAAGGGCGGTCTCCTGTGCTTAGGGCTGGCGCGTGACCGGGCACCGTCAGCGCTGCGCCCACGCTGTCAAGCGCGGGGGTCTTCGCCGGGTGACGCCCGAACATTTGCTCATGCATGGCCAGCCTCTCTTTGCTCGATGGTGCATTGCTCGCCTGTGCGACTTGGACAGGCTTGCTGCGCGAGCCCGGCACTGCGAAAACCAGGACCGGTGCCCAAGTCGGCGCGCGATTGTAGCGGCGCAATGGCGCCCCATGTCGCTGACTTGGCGGCAGCCGCAGCCCACCGCCAGACCGCGCCCTGATATCGGCACGTGGCCAGGGTCGGCCAGAACAAAACAGGCAAGCTTTCAAACCAGGCACTGCTCCAAACCCTGCAAGAAAATATCACGGGGCAGATCAATTCCGATGAATACCATCTTGCTCTGGCGCTTCTCACCAGCGCCCCAGGCGGGCCCAAGGTCGCTGCCCATGAGCTGGTGCACACCCTGAAAAATCACCTTCGATTCGGTGCCCTGCATATTCAACACGCCCTTGTAACGCAACATGCGGGGGCCATAGATGTTGACGACTGCGCCCAAAAAGTCCTCCAGCTTGGCCGGCTGGAAGGCCCGCTCGGACCTGAACACAAAGCTCTTGACATCATCGTCATGGCGGTGGTGGTGGCCGTGCGAGGGGTGGTCGCAGTGCTCGCCGTGGTCATGGTCGTGATCGTGATCCCCGTCCTCCTTGAGAAAGTCGGGGTCGATGTCGAGCTTGGCGTTGAGGTTAAAGCCGCGCAGGTCAAACACCTCGCTGACCG
>JBILGP010000115.1:0-5836 GCA_044350985.1 Polaromonas sp.
CCTCGATCCTCCAACTCTTGCTTGAGCATTTTTTTGAGCGCTGCCCGGTCTTTGGGCGACAGGTCATCCATCTCGTCTTTGTCATACAAGGTGAAAAGCCAAAACTGACGGCGTGGCTCCCACCAAAAATAGATCACTCTGAGGCCACCACTTTTACCTTTGCCGCGCTTTGCGTCACCATGCCTGACCTTTCGCAGTCCTCCAGTGCCAGTGATGACATCACCTGCCTCAGGAGCTTTTAGCATTTCGTTTTGCAGTCCCCGGTAGGCTTCATCGGTCAGGTACTCCGGACGAAAGCGCTGGAAAGCTGGCAACTCGACGAAGAGAGCTTTCATACGATTAATTATACGCAGATTGCGTATTCATTAAATTGGATCATAGGGAGTGATTTTTACCAACCGAGCGCATAGAAGGGTCAGTGCCGACCTGCGCCCAGCTCATCTGACGGATTTTGTTCAGGGTGTCCAGGGCCCCCTGCGTCCGCAGTCTCGACGGACACTGGATTGGACGTAGGCCAAGTCAGGATAGGCTCGGCGCGCCGACTCGGTACTTTGTGATCCCTCAACCAGCGCAACATCAGCGCCGCTGATGGGTGCGCTGGATTTCCCGGCCACTGCCTGCCGGTGCCTCTTGGCCGGCCTTTCAGCCGGCGCATCTCTTAAGATGCCAAAATCTGCTTGGCCAGCTCCTGCATGGCCTGCGGGCTCTCATCGCGGGCCGTGAGCGTGGCAGCTTGGGCGTAGCGGCTGAAATTGCGCTGCATCGAGGCCAGGTAGGTCGGATCGTAGTGTTGCTCCAGCAGCTGGCGCACCACCTCGGTGGTGTCGCCGGCGCGCGCCAGCGCTTGCCATTGGCGCACGGTGGGGCCGCCGCGGACCTGAACCAGGGTGTCGAGCCGCTCGCAGAAAAATTCGGTGTCGCGCACAAAAAAGTCGTAATCCTGCATCAGCAACTGCACTCGATGGGGGTCGGCCAGATCGAGCCGCAGGCAGTCGCTGGCACGCATGGCCGTGATCAGGCTGTCGGGCACGGCCACGTTGCCCACCTTTTTGCTTTCGCTTTCGACGTAGACCACCCGATCGGCTTCAAAGCGGCTCAGCGCATGCCAGACGGCGGTGTCAAAAGCCTTTTGCGAGGGCTGGCTTTGCCCCGGCAGTAGGCCGAGCACGGAGCTGCGGTGTCGCGCCAGGCCTTCGAGGTCGAGCACCTGCGCGCCTTGCGCCGCCAGCGCGTGCAAAAGGCGTGTCTTGCCCGAGCCCGTGGTGCCGCAGACCACGCGCCAGTGCAGCCTGGCCACCTGCCGGGGCAGGTCGGCCAGCAGCGCGGCGCGAAAGGCTTTGTAGCCGCCTTCGATGAGGCTGGTGCGAAAGCCGATCTGGTCTAGGATCAGGCCGAGCGAGCCACTGCGCTTGCCGCCGCGCCAGCAGTACAGCAGGGGTGCCCAGTCTTTGGGCTTGTCCAGCACTTCGCGTTCGATGTGCGCGGCGATGTTGCGCGCGGCCATGGCAGCGCCGCGCTTTTTGGCCTCGAAGCCGTTGATCTGCTTGTAGTCGGTGCCAATCTGCTGGCGCTGCGCGTCGTCGAGCGTGGGCCAGTTCAGGGCGCCGGGCAGGTGGTCTTGTGCGTATTCGCCGGGCGAGCGGGCGTCGATGATGTCCGAGAAGCGCTCGAGCTGTCCGATCGCCTGCTCGGCCGCGATGGTTTGCAGGCTCACTTGATCAGCTTTCTGAGCTCGGGCCAGACGTTGTCGAGCATGCGCGGCTGGGCCTGTTCATTGGGGTGGATCCGGTCGGCTTGAAACAGCTCCGTCGGATCGGGGCGGTCGGCCACACCCTGCAGGAAAAATGGCACGAGTGCGCTTTGGGTCTGGCGGGCCACTTTCGCGTACAGGGACGCAAAGTCGGCGCTGTACTTGGCGCCGTAATTGGGCGGCATCTGCATGCCCAGCAGCAGCACTTGGGCGCCGGCCTTGCGGCTGGCCTGGGCCATGGTGCGCAGGTTGTCCTCGGTCATGGTCAGCGCCAGGCCCCGCAGCGCGTCGTTGCCGCCCAGCTCAATGACCACCACCTGAGGACGGTGTTGGCTCAGCAGGGCTGGCAGACGCGAGCGCCCGCCAGAGGTGGTGTCGCCGCTGATGCTGGCGTTGACCACGCGCGCCCCCGGCTTTTGCTGGCTCAAGCGTTGCTGAAGCAGCGCCACCCAGCCGCTGCCTCGCCCGATCCCGTACTCGGCGCTCAATGAGTCGCCCACCACCAGCACCGTGGCACCGCCCGGGCTGTTGGCCTGCGCCCAGCCGCAGCCCAACAGCAAGGTGGTGATTGCCACCAAAGCCTTTCTGCGGTCGGACTTTGACCCGCCCCCGCGTGGGCTTGCTGCTGGCTTGCTACAGTGGTCGTATTGGCGGCGCCACCCCGGACGCCCAGTCGGCTTGATGCTCAAGAACCCATCCATGTCTTTACCCGATCGTGCCAGCACCGAGCCGGCCTTGCCTGCCGATGGCGGCGCAGCCATCATAGCTGTCGAGCATGTCTTCAAGACCGTCACCGACTCCACCGGCACGCTGACCATCCTGCGGGACATCGACCTGCGCTTTGCGCCGCGGGAGACCGCGGCCATCGTGGGGGCTTCGGGTTCGGGCAAGAGCACTTTGCTGTCCATCATTGCCGGGCTCGATACGCCCAGCCAGGGCACAGTCAGACTGGCCGGGCAGGACCTGTTTGCCCTGAGCGAAGACGAGCGCGCGGCCTTGCGCGCGCGCCAGATCGGTTTTGTGTTCCAGAGCTTTCAGCTTATGGCGCATATGAGCGCGCTGGAGAACGTGATGCTGCCGCTCGAGCTGGCAGGTGTGCGTCAGGCGCGCGCGCAGGCCGCGCAGATGCTCGAGCGGGTGGGGCTGGGCCAGCGCCTGGGTCACTATCCGCGGGTCCTCTCGGGCGGTGAGCAGCAGCGGGTGGCGCTGGCGCGCGCCTTTGTGGTCGAGCCGGCCGTGCTGCTGGCCGATGAGCCCACCGGCAGTCTGGACTTTGCCACCGGTGAGACCATCATGAACCTGATGATGGCTCTCAACCAGGAGTTGGGCACCACCCTGATTTTGGTCACCCACGACCTGCACCTTGCTGCGCGCTGCCAAAGACGCATCACCATCGAGGCTGGCCGGGTCGTGCCGGGCTGACCGGGGCAGCAGGGCGGTGGCCCTTGTAGGAGGCCGGCCCTCGGCCCCGCTGGGATTGCGAGCGAGGGCGGGGCTGGTTTTGAGCGCAGATCGCGGCGAGGGCGCTGCTCCTACAAGGTGCAGAGATCGCTGCGACGGCGGCGCTTCTATGAGCTGTAGGAGGGCCGCCCTCGGCCCGATGGGCCGCTGTTCTGGGCGCGGTCATAATCTTCGCGTGGCTACATCTGTCAAAGTCCTGTTTGGTTTTCATGCGGTGAGCGTGCGTTTGAAGACGGCGCCGCAGTCGGTGCTGGAGGTCTTTTTTGACGCCTCCCGGCGCGATGCCCGCATGCGCCAGTTTCTTGACCGTGCACGCGAGGCCGGTGTGCGCTTGATCGAATCGGATGGCCTGCGTCTGGCCAAGCTCTGCGGCAGTCATGGTCATCAGGGCGTGGTGGCGCGGGTGGGGGCGATCGAGCAGCATCACTCGCTCGACGCCTTGCTCGAACAACTGGAGGCCGATGCCAGGGTGCCGCTCTTGCTGGTGCTCGACGGCGTCACCGATCCGCACAATCTGGGCGCCTGTCTGCGCGTGGCCGACGGGGCCGGTGCGCATGCGGTGATCGCGCCCAAGGACCATGCGGCGGGCATCAATGCCACCGTCGCCAAGGTGGCCAGTGGCGCCGCCGAGACCATGCCTTATTTCATGGTGACCAATCTGTCGCGCACGCTCGGCGAGCTCAAGGAGCGCGGCATCTGGTGCATCGGCACCAGTGACGAAGCGCAGCAGTCCATTTACGATGCAGACTTGAAGGTGGCGCTGGCGCTGGTGCTCGGCGCCGAGGGCGCGGGCCTGCGCCAGCTCACGCGCAAGAGCTGCGACGCCCTGGTGAGCATCCCCATGGCCGGAGCGGTGGAAAGCCTCAATGTGTCGGTGGCCAGTGGCGTGTGCCTCTATGAGGCGCTGCGTCAGCGGCGTTGATCGCCGGCCTGAGCGTCAGGCCAGAAACAGCGCACCGGCCACAGCGCCGGCGCCAAGCAACCAAAGGATGTGCAGCCGAGTGCGCCACACCAGCAGCGTGGCCACTGCGGCGATCAGCCACACCGGCCATTGGCCTGGCGTGGCAGCACCGGCGCTGGCCATGATGGTGCCGGTGGCAATGAGCAAACCGATGACCGTTGGCGCCAGGCCTTGCTTGAAGGCGCGGATCAGCCGCATCTGGCGGTGTCGGTGCAACCATTGCCCCGTGGCATACATCAGCAGCGAGCTGGGCACCATGATGCCGGCCAGGGTGAGCAGGGCGCCCAGAGGCGCAAGCCAGCCGCCACCGGCGTTGAGCCCAACGTGCCAGCCCATGAGCGCGACAAACAGGATGTTGGGGCCCGGAGAGGCCTGGGCCAGGGCCACGCTGACATTGAACTGCTCATCGAGCAGCCACTGCTGCCGATCGACCAGGTAGCGGTGCATTTCGGGCAAGGTGGTGATGGCGCCGCCAACGCCCAGCAGCGACAGCAGGCCAAAGTGCAGCAGCAGCTGCAACCAGTCTATTGGACTTAGGCTGATCATCACGGGCCAGGCTCAGGGTTCGAGTCGGCGCCAGGCCAGCGCCATGCCGGCGGCGCCGAGCACCAGCAGCACCCAGACCAGAGGCAGGCGCAGCCAGGCCATGGCGGCAAAGCACAGGCCGCCGAGCAGCAGGCAGGCCAGGCCTCCGAGCACATTGCCACGCAGGCCCGCGATGAGCTTGATGCCGGTGGCGGTGATGAGGCCAGCCGATACGGCCGCCATGCCGCGCAGCGCGCCGGCGACGGCCGGATGGTGATCGATCTGACCATACAGGCTGACCAGGCTGCAGACGATGAGAAACGGCACCGTGAGCATGCCGGCCACCGAGGCGAGCGCGCCGCGCCAGCCAAAATGGCGCCCGCCGAGCACGATGGCCATGTTGATCACGTTCGGGCCGGGCATGATTTGCGCCACCGCCCACTCCTGCGTGAACTCTTCGCGGGTGAGCCAGCGCTTTTTCTCGACCAGCTCGCGCTGAGCCACCGCCAGCACGCCGCCAAAACCCTGCAGCGCCAACCAGCTAAACGCCAAGAAGAGCTCGCGCACCGATCTGGGCGCCACCGTCTCGGCGCCAGCGTGCGACTGATCCCCCTGGGTGGGTTGCGGATGGGGCGCGCTGCTGCTCGAATCGGTGCCCATGGCTTGGGTGCGGGTCTGTCCGGTCCTCACACGGTCATGCCGCCGCTGACCTCGATCACTGCACCGTTGATGTAGCTCGCCTCGTCGCTGGCCAGAAAGGCGTAGACGTTGGCGATTTCTTCGGCGCGGCCCAGGCGCTTGAGCGGCACGCGCGCCTCCATGCCCTTGAGCACGTCTTCGGGCATGCTCGCCAAGATGGGGGTCTGGATAAAGCCGGGCGCCACCGCATTGACACGCACGCCTTTGGGTCCGAGCTCGCGGCTCCAGGTCTTGGTAAAGCCGATCACGCCAAACTTGCTGGCCGCGTAGTTGGTCTGGCCAAAGTTGCCGTAGATGCCGACGACCGAGCTGGCGTTGAGGATGACGCCCGAGCCCTGGTCCATCATGGCCTGGGCCACCGCTTGCGAGCAATGAAACACACCACGCAGGTTGACGTCGATCACGCGGTCGAACTGCGCCTCGGTCATCTTGACCAGACG
>JBILGP010000116.1:0-5834 GCA_044350985.1 Polaromonas sp.
CCACCGATCTGCGTGGCCGGGTGGTGTCACCGGTGATGCAGCGCATTTGCTGCGCCCAGCTGCAAGCGCGGCGCTGGGCGATCTGAGAGGTGCTGGTTGCCCAAGGATGAGAAAAAGCTTTTGAGCAGTGGGGAAAAGACACCTTCCAACAAGGGCTGCCGAAGGGATACCGCATCGGTGGTAAAAACGCCCCGCTTCAAAGGACGACTCGATGATTTACGCGACCCTCAAGACATTGCACGTGCTGGCCATCGTGGTTTGGATAGGCGGCATGGTCTTTGCCCATTTCTTTTTGCGCCCTGCGCTGGCACAACTGGAGCCGCCGTTGCGATTGCGCCTCATGCACGACGTGCTCGGGCGTTTTTTCAAGGCGGTGATGGTGGCCTCCTTGCTGACTCTGGTCAGCGGCGTGTGGATGCTCGGGCGGGTGGCCAAGCAGGTGGTGCAGTCAGGCGGCAGCTTTGAGATGCCTTTGGCCTGGACCGTGATGGCGGTTCTCGGCCTGGCCATGGTGGCCATCTTCATGCACATTCGCTTTGCGCTCTACAAGCGTTTGAGCCATGCTGTCGCAGCCTCCGATTGGCCCGCTGGCGCTGCGGCCCTCGGGCAGATTCGGCTCTGGGTGTCGGTCAATCTGGCCTTGGGTGTGGTGGTGCTGCTGGTGACGCTGATGCGCTGGACCGGCTGAGCGGCCAGCCATCGGGGGCGGACTCAAACCCCCAGATACCGGTGCCACAACCCCTTGTCGCCAGCCAGGGCTTCGGAGCTGCCTTGCCAGGCCACGCGGCCTTTTTCAAGGATGATGTGGCGGTCGGCGATGCGCACCAGGCGGCTGACGTATTTGTCGACCACGATGAGCGTTTGGCCGGCGGCGCGCAGGCGTTCGATGCAGTGCCAGATTTCCTCGCGGATCAGCGGCGCCAGGCCTTCGGTGGCCTCGTCAAAGATGAGCAGCTTGGGGTTGGTGACCAGGGCCCGGCCTATGGCCAACATCTGCTGCTCGCCGCCTGAGAGCTGGTTGCCCATATTGCTCTTGCGCTCGGCCAGGCGGGGAAAGAGTTCGTAGACCGAGGCGGGCGTCCAGGGTGTGCCGCGCGCGTGCTGCACGTTGGCAAAGGCGCTGAGGTGTTCGTCGACGCTCAGGTTGGGGAAGACCTGACGGCCCTCGGGCACCACCGCCACGCCCAGGCGGGCGATCGCGTCCGGGCGCTTGCCGCTGACAGGCTGGCCCTCAAAGGCAACGCCGCCCGACTGAATGTCCTTCAGGCCAATGATGCTGCGAATCAGCGTGGTCTTGCCCATGCCATTGCGCCCGAGCAGGCCGATCACCTCGCCCGGCTGCACCTGTGCATCGACATCGAACAGCACCTGGCTGGCGCCGTAGGCCACGCGCAGCTTGTCGACGGTCAGCAGCGGCGTGTTCATGCCGGCACCTCATCACCCAGATAGGCCGCGCGCACCTGAGAGTCCTGCCGGATCTCCTCGGGCGTACCGCTGGCAATGAGCGCACCGTTGACCAGCACCGAGATCCGGTCGGCCAGGCGAAACACCGCCTCCATGTCGTGCTCGACCAGCAAGATGGCCATGTTTTTGTCGCGGCGCAGCGACTCGATCAGCTCGACGATGCGCTGCGATTCTTCGGGGCCGGCGCCGGCCATGGGCTCATCGAGCAGCAGCAGTTTGGGCTCGGTGGCCAAGGCCAGCGCCAGTTCGAGCACGCGCTGCTCGCCGTGCGAGAGCGCCGGGGCTAGCTCGTCGGCCCGGCCGAGCAGCCCCACTTCCTTGAGCAGCGCAGCCGCTTTCTCGTAGACCGCCTGGTCCTTGGCCACGCTGCGCCACATGGAGCCGCGCTGGCTCTGCAGCGATTGCACCGCCAGGGCCACGTTGTCGATGACCGAAAACGATTTGAACAGGCGGGTGATCTGAAAAGACCTCACCATGCCCAGCCCCACTCTCTGGTGGGCGCTCACCTCGTTGATGGTCTGACCCATGAAGACGATTTGCCCTTCGTCGGGCTTGAGCTGCCCCGACAGTTGGGCCACCAGCGTGGTCTTGCCGGCGCCGTTAGGGCCGATCAGGGCGTGGATTTCACCGGGTCGCACTTGCAGCGACACGCCGTCGGTGGCGCGCAGGGCGCCAAAGGACTTGACCAGATTGCGGATGTCCAGAACCGTCGATGAGGCGTTCATGCGCCGTCTCCCGATGGCTTGGGCTCACTTTGGCGCCGGCGGCGCCACAGCTCGGGCAGACCCGACAGGCCTTTGGGCGCAAGCAAGACCACTGCCAGCAGCACCCAGCCCACATAAAACTGCCAATGCGGCGTGACCTCAGCGATCAGGTCTTCGAGCGTCAGCAGCAGCAGTGCGCCCCACAGGCCCCCGGCCAGCGTGCCCACGCCGCCGAGGATGACCATGATCATCAGCACGCCCGACTGCGTCCAGTGCATCAGGTTGGGGCTGACGTAGTTTTGTTGGTTGACCAGCAGCGCGCCGGCCAACCCGCCGATGGCACCAGCAATCACGAACAGCGCGAGCTGGTAGCGGTAGACCGGATAGCCCAGCGCCTCGGTGCGGATGTCGTCGTCGCGCTGTGCCAGCACGATGCGTCCCATGCGCGAGCGCATGAGCATGTGCATGAAGGCCAGGCTGGCCACCAGGCACACCAGCACCAGCAGGAAAAAGTGCAGGTCGTTCTTGAGCACGATGCCCATTCCAAAGTCCGAACGCACCTTGATATTCAGGCCCTCGTCACCGCCGTAGGCCTTGACCGAGTTGACCAGGTAAAACAGCATCTGCGCAAAGGCCAGCGTGATCATGATGAAGTACACGCCCTTGGTGCGCAGCGAGATCGCGCCGATGATCAGCGCCAGCAGGGCCGACACCGCCATGGCCAGCGCGAAGCCGAGCCAGCCGTTGGGCATGCCCTCGGTGATCAGAATGCCCACGGTGTAGGCGCCGATGCCCAGATAGGCCGCATGGCCGAAGGAGACCAGGCCGCCGTAACCAAGGATGAGGTTGAGGCTGCAGGCGGCCAGCCCGTAGATCATCATGCGGCTGATCATGGACAGGTAGTAGCCCAGGCCGGCGCTGTGCATCCAAAAGCCCAGCGCCGCCGCGGCCAGGGCCAAGATGAGCCAGATCGGCCAGGAGGCCGGCTTGGGGATGGCCGAAGCCGCAGAAGGTCCGAAGGGCATCTTGGGTTTTTAGCGCCGGGAAAACAGGCCCTGGGGCCTTAGGAAAAGAACCACGGCCATCAGCAGGTAGACCAGGATCGAGGCCACAGCCGGGCCGGCTGCGCTGGCCACCTGCGGCGGGAAGATCTCGCGAAACAAGGCCGGCATCAGCGTGCGGCCGAAGGTGTCGACAAAGCCCACCAGCAGCGAGCCGACAAAGGCGCCCCAGATCGAGCCGATGCCACCGATCACGATCACCACGAAGGCCAGGATCAGCACGGTCTCGCCCATCCCCACCTGCACCGCCAGCAGAGGCCCGAGCATCGCCCCGGCCACCGCGCACAGCGCCGCGCCCAGGCCGAAGACCAGGGTGAAGAGGCGCTGGATGTTGATGCCCATGGCCATGGCCATTTCGCGGTTGGAGGCGCCTGCGCGCACCCAGGCGCCCACCCGCGTGCGGGTGACGGCCAAATACAGCAGGCCGGCGATCACCAGACCGACTGCAATGATGACCAGGCGGTAGGCCGGGTAGTACAGGCCGGGCAGCAGCTCCACCGGGCCTGACAGTGCAGCGGGCGCGGCCAGCGGCATGTCGGTGCCCCAGATCATGCGCACGGCTTCGTTGATGATGAGGATCAGCGCAAAGGTGGCAAGCACCTGCGACATGTGGTCGCGCGCATAGAGCGTGCGCAGCAGCGTCGACTCCATGGCCATGCCAAACAGCGCCGTCAGTGGAATGGCCAGCAAGACGCCCAGTACGAAGGACTGCGTCAGCTGCGCCAGCCAGGCCGCCAGGAAGGCGCCGACCATGTAGAGCGCGCCGTGGGCCAGGTTAATCATGTCCATGATCCCGAAGACCAGGGTCAGGCCCGAGGCCAGCAGGAACAGCATCAGACCGAACTGCAGGCCGTTGAGGGCCTGCTCAAGAAATAGGATCCAGGTCATGGGGGGAGTGTAGCGAGGCGTTTAAGGCCGACGGGCCCGCCAAAGAAAACCCCCGGCGCTGTTCAGCGCGGGGGCATCCAACTCTCTGGGCGCTGCCATCAGCGCATGCTGCATTCCTGCACGTAGGCGTCGCCGTGGTTGGCCATGATGGGCTGGTTGGAGGCCAGCAGGTTGACCAGGCGGCCTTGCGAGTCCTTCCTGACTTCGCGCAGGTAGTAGTTCTGGATCGGGTAGTGGTTGGTGTTGAAGCGGAAGGCGCCGCGCACCGAGTCGAACTTGACTTCACGCAGCGCCTTGCGCAGCGCGTCCTTGTCGTTGATGTTGCCCTTGACGCTGCGGATGGCGGCGTCAAGGATGAGCGCGGTGTCATAGCCCTGCGCCGCGTAGACGGTGGGCAGGCGCTTGTAGGCTTTTTCGAACTCGGCCACAAAGCGGCGGTTGGCCGGGTTGTTGATGTCCAGCGCCCAGTGCGCGGTGTCCTGAATGCCCAGCATCACATCGCCGACGCCGCGGCTGATGTCCTGGTCGGCGCCGAAGCCGGGCAGAACCAGGCGGATGTCCTTGTTCAGGCCAGCAGCCACAAACTGCTTGATGAAGTTCACGCCCATGCCGCCGGGCAGGAAGGCGTACAAGACCTCGGGCTTGGCGGCGCGGACCTGCGCCAGTTCGGCCGAGTAGTCGAGTTGGCCGAGCTTGGTATAGACCTCGTCGACCACCTTGCCCTTGTAGAAGCGCTTGAAGCCGGCCAGCGAGTCCTTGCCCGCCTGGTAGTTGGGCGCCAGCAGGTAGGCGCTCTTGAAGCCGCGGGTGGTGGCATGCTGACCGGCCGCCTCGTGGTAGGCGTCGTTGGGCCAGGAAGCGGCGAAGAAGAAGGGATTGCAATCCTTGCCGGCCAGCGGCGAGGGCGCAGCATTGGGGCTGATGTAAAACACCCTTTCATTGACCGCCTCGGGCAGGCCAGCCAACATGATGTTGGAGAACACCACGCCGGTCATGAAGTCGACCTTGTCGCGCTTGACCATGCGCTCAAACAACTGCTTGCCCACCTGGGGGTTGAACTGGTCGTCGCCGATGACCATTTCGATCGGAACGCCACCCAAGTTGCCGCCATTGAGCTGCAAGGCCAGGTTGAAGGCATCACGGATTTCCTCGCCGATGGCGCCATTGGGTCCGGACAAGGTGCTGACCAGTCCGATCTTGATTTTGCTGGCCGGTTGGGCCAGGGCGCTCGTGGCGCCCACGCTCAGGGCGGCGGCGAGCAGACAGGCCAGGCGAAATGATTTCATGAAATGCTCCTCAGGGAAGAAAAGGTCGAGGATTCGACACAATGTTGCAGGTTTGCATTCTGACCCCGCTTGCCGGCCTCGGGTCTGAGGGTTTCCACCGAAGCCGGTGCGCCAAGCGTCCGACCGCCTTAGCCACGCCGGCAGCCATGGCATGAGGCTTGTGCCTATACTGCGTCCATCATTGGTAGAAGGGGCTCAAGGCCCCCGCAGGCAGCCATGGCAGAGAGATCGTTCACGCAAGAGGTGAGCAAGCTTAGGCTTGGAGACGGGCAGACTTTTCACGGCGAAGGCATCCTGGCCGTGACCAAGGCCTTGTTGCAGTCGGGCGTGTCTTATGTGGCCGGTTACCAGGGCGCGCCAATCTCGCACCTGATGGACGTGCTCACGGATGCCAACGATATCCTGGCCGATCTGGGCGTGCATTTCGAGCA